>JAISDV010000151.1 GCA_031264545.1 Oscillospiraceae bacterium
GTTTCCGGCACCAGCCCGGCGGCAATGGCGGATTCTATCTCGGCGCTAGCCCAGTCGGACGGGGCGTTCGGGTCGGCGGGGGCAAGGTTGGCTAGGGGCATCAGATTGCTGAACCCTGATTCGGAACCTGCCGGCATAAACATAATGAACAAGGATTTGCTTTTCCCGGAAAAACTTATGTCTGGATCGCCGTCAGTAAGTGAGAAAAAATCAATGCTTTCACCTGCCTTAATGGTACGTGGGCTACCATTGAGTCCATAAGAAAGTGTCACAGCTTTATTAAACATAACCGTCGTATCGTTATAGCAAAAGAAAGTAATCCGTTGCCCATCACTCTCATCATATAGAGAATATAAAGACCCCGCGTTGGTAAAGGTGATTTGAAAATCATTTGAATCGGGGATAGTGACTGTTATTTGTGGAATTTTTTCCAGCTTCTCTCCCGCCGCCATCGCGGGGATGCCCAGTCCCGCCAAAAAGACGAGCACAAGGACTAATGCTGAGATTTGTTGCTTCATGACTTTTCTGCTCCTTTGTTTTATGTTTTTATGTCCCTATACAAACGGTTCTACTTTTTGACAGCTAATTTTATAGGAAAACATTAGCACAAAAATCAGCTAATCGCAATAAAAATCCGAGCAGTTCTTGTATTGCGGCCAAGGCGGTCAATGCGCAGAATGACCAGCAAATTGCCGAGCTGGCGCTTTTGCCGAAAAAGTCCGCTTCGTCGTGTCCCTGACCCGGGCGCGGCCTTCCGCGCGGCAAAAATCTGTCCGCCCGCTTTATATGCCCCGGATTTTGTGCTATACTTTAGCCAAATCGCAGTGAAGGAGGCGCCGTATGCTGAGACTCATAGTGGGCGTTGCCGGCAGCGGCAAAACCGCGCGCATTACGGACGAAATCCGGCAGCGCGTTGCCCGCCGGGAAACGGGCGTGATCCTGCTTGTGCCCGAGCAGTACAGTCACGAGGCCGAACGTGAGCTGTGCCGGGTCTGCGGCGACGGGCTGTCGCGCTATGCGGAGGTCCTCAGCTTTTCACGCCTCGCCGTCCGTGTCGCGCAGGAAACCGGGACGGGCGGCAAAATCGTGCTCGACAAAGGCGGGCGCCTTCTTTGCATGTCCCTTGCGCTCAGTCAGCTCGGCGGGCGGCTGAAGCTGTTCTCCGCCGCCGCGCACCGGGCCGAGCTTCAGGCCGCCCTGCTCCAGACCGTAACGGCGCTGAAAACGGCGCATGTCGGTTCAGAGGCGCTGCGCGCCGCGGCCCTGTCGGCGGAGAACAGCCTTTCGGACAAGCTCAGCGATCTCGCGCTCTGCCTGGACGCCTACGACGCAATCCTCGCGCAGGGGCGCGCGGACCCGGCGGACAGGCTCGCACGCTTGGCCGAGACCCTCGGTCAAAGCGCCGTCTGCTGCAGCGGACATATCTATATCGACGGCTTCACTGACTTCACCGGCGCGGAGCTTGCGGTCATCAGAACGCTGCTGAAAAAAAACGCCGCGCTGACCGTCTGCCTGAGCTGTGACGGGCTTCACGGCAAGAGCGAGCACTTCGCGCTCTCCCGGACGGCGGCAAATACCCTGCTCCGCTATGCGCGGGAGGCAGGCGTTGAAACAGCGCTTGTTGACGCCCCGGATATTTCAGGCAAGGCCGCGCCTCTCGTATTCCTCGACGAGAAGCTTTACAGCTTCACCGACGAGGTCCGGGAAAACACGGACGGCTGCATTGCCGTTCTCCGGGCGGAGAGCGTCCGCTCCGAGTGTGAGGCCGCGGCGGCGAACTGTCTTGAGCTCGTGCGCTCAGGCGCTTGCCGTTATCGGGATATTGCCGTCGCGGTGCGCGGCTTTGAGGGCTATGCCGCCGTGCTGGAGGAGGCCTTTCGCTTTTACGGTGTGCCGCTTTTCACTGCGCGCCGAGGCAGCGTGCTCCAGAAGCCGGTCGCCGCGCTGATTGCCGACGCTTTCGAAATCCTTCAGGGCGGCTGGGAAACGGACGCTGTCCTCAGCTATATGAAAACGGGTCTTACAGGACTTTCTGTTGACGACCGCGACCTGATCGAGCGCTACGCCGTCATGTGGCGTGTGCGCGGCGCGCTGTGGTACAGGCGCGCGCCGTGGTCGCAGCATCCGGCGGGATACGGGGCGGAGCGGACGCCCGAGAGCCTTGACGCGCTCTCGCGGCTCAATGCGATACGCCGCTTGCTTACAGCCCCGCTTGCCCGCCTTGCCGAAAGCGGCGACAGAGCGAAAACCGCGTCGGAACAGGCGAAAGCGCTCGCGGCCTTTCTCTCCGAGCTGCGCCTGCCGGAAACGCTTGCGGATAAGGCCCGGCGGCTTGAGGAAGCCGGCCGCGCCCTGTACGCGGAGGAAACACTTCAGCTCTGGGAGCTGACCGTCAAATGCCTCGAGCAGAGCGCCGCCATACTCGGCGACACGCCGATGACGCAGGAGCAGTTTTCGAAGCTCTTTCTGCAGACGCTCTCTCAGTATGACGTATCCGCGATTCCCGTCTCGCTCGACCGGGTCCAGGCGGGCGATATGGACAGGATGCGCCGCCGCCGGATCAAGCACCTGATGATCCTCGGCGCATCGGACGACAGACTGCCCGGAGCCCTCGGCGGCGGCGGCATACTTTCCGGGGAGGAGTGCGACGAGCTGGATACCCTCGGTATCCCCCTTGGCGGACGGACGCTCGGGCTGGCCCGTGAGCTGTCGCTTATTTACAGCTGTGTCGCCCTGCCCTCGGAGACGCTCACGCTGTCCTACTGCGCGCTGACCGAGGGCGGCGCAAGAGCCAGGCCGAGCTTTCTCATTAACCGCGCAAAGCTGCTTTTCGGACTCGAGGAAAGCCCGGTCCATCCCGAAACGGTCAGTCTTGCCGCGCCGGAGCCCGCGTTCCTGCTCGCGCTGGGCAGCGCGGACGACGCGCCCTCGAGACTCGCGCGCGCCTGCTTTTCTGAGACCGAGGCGGACCGAGGCAGGCTCGACGCCCTTGCCGACAGGGCCGGGCGCGGACGCGGCAGCCTCTCCGAACAGACTGTTAAAACACTTTACGGCGAAACACTCAGGCTCACGCCCTCGCGGACGGACGCGTTTTCCGCCTGCCGTCTTTATTATTTCCTGCGCTATGGCTTAAAGCTCAGCGAAAAGGAGCGCGCGGGCTTCGAGGCCCCGGAGCTTGGCAGCTTCATGCACTATGTGCTGGAAAACGTCGCCGCTGAAATCGCTGCCGGACCGGGCTTTAAAGCTGTAGAGGAAGAGACGGTGACTATCCTCGCCGACCGCTTTGCCGGGCTTTATGCCGAGGAAAAGCTGGGCGGACTCGCGGACAAGGCCCCCCGCTTTGTCTATTTATTTGAACGCCTCCGGCCGACGATCCGCCGCGTCGCGGCCGACATGGTGCGCGAGCTGTCGCGCTCGGATTTCGTCCCCCTCGATTTTGAACTGGGCCTGGGACAGGGCGGAGCGCTTCCGCCCGTCCGTATAGGAGACGGAGATAACGCGCTTTATATCAGCGGTATCGCCGACCGGGTAGACGGCTGCGAGAAGGACGGCAAGCTCTATATCCGTGTGGTCGATTACAAGACCGGCAAGACAACCTTTTCGCTGTCTGATGTCTGGTACGGCATGGGCATGCAGCTGCTGCTCTACCTTTTTGCCCTCGAGCGCGAGGGCGAAAAACGCTACGGCAAGCCGGTTGTTCCCGCCGGGGTGCTCTACGTTCCGGCGCGTGACGTGCTGATCCAGGCCAGCCGCGACCTGTCCGATGAGGCGCTGTCCAAGGAAAAGGCGAAGCTCCGCCGGCGCAGCGGGCTGATCCTGAACGACGCGGCGGTCATCGCTGCCATGGAGCGTGCCGAGGTGCCGGAGTATCTGCCTGTCAGCACGAAAAAGGACGGATCCTTCAGCACCGATGCGCTTGCGGACACGGAAAGGTTCGAGACCCTGCGCGGTCATGTCGACCGGCGTATGCTCGAGCTTGGCGGACAGCTTGCCTGCGGCAGGATCGAGGCGCTTCCCTACTATAGGGGCGAGCAGGACAACGCCTGCCTGTACTGTCCCTATCGCAGCGTCTGCCGCTTCGACGAAGGGCGGGACAAACGGCGATATCTGGCAAAGCTGAGGCCCGCCGAATTCTGGGAGAGTGTGGAGGGTGAAAGATGCGCCGCATCGGACTGACCAGGGAACAGGATAACGCTGTATACGCCCGCGCGTCTGCCGTGCTGGTCTCGGCCGCCGCAGGCAGCGGAAAGACGCGCGTGCTCACCGAGCGGCTCATGTCCTATGTGACCGACGGGGATGCGCCGCAGGACGTCACAGCGTTTCTCATCATCACCTATACGCGCGCCGCCGCCGGCGAGCTGCGCGCGCGGATACTCGACGAGCTGTCCCTCCGCGCCGCGGCCGAGCCGGAGGACCGCCGCCTGCGCCGCCAGGCCGCGCTCTGCTACCAGGCGCAGATCGGAACCATTCACAGCTTCTGCACGGCCGTCTTGCGCGAGCACGCGCACCGGGCCGGACTGGACCCCGATTTCCGTGTCGGCGACGAGAACATCTGCGCGGAGCTGCGCGAAAGGGCGCTTGAAAAAACGCTCGAGCGCGCCTACGGGCAGCTCGGCGGGGATGAGGACTTTGCCCGTCTCGTCGAGAGCGTCGGCGCCGGCCGGGACGATTCGCGCCTTGCCCGGGCGCTGCTCGAGCTCTACGCCAAGATGCAGAGTCATCCCTATCCCGAGAGCTGGGCTGCGCGGCAAGCCGCCGCGCTTGACGTTTCCTGTCTCGGGGATGCCGGGGAAACCGTCTGGGGGCGCGAGCTGCTGGCATCGGCAGGAAAAAGCGCCCGCTATTGGTTGGAG
Source organism: Oscillospiraceae bacterium (assembly GCA_031264545.1). Classification (GTDB taxonomy): domain Bacteria; phylum Bacillota; class Clostridia; order Oscillospirales; family Oscillospiraceae; genus UBA2658. The sequence goes on from JAISDV010000151.1 coordinate 4,854, forward strand.
CGCCTTGAAACGCTCTGGCGGAGTCTCTGTACCGCCGGGGCTGAAAATGCGCTGATGCTTGCGGCCTACGGCGAGAGCATCGGCGAGACGATGGACGCGCTGCGGCGCTTTATCTCCGCGCTGGGACGCGGCTGGGACGCTGCGGGGCTGGCCCTGCCGATACCCTTTCCCCGCCTGAAACAGCTTCGAAGCTTCGCGTTTGAGGACAGGAAAAATGCTTTTACCGCCGCGCGGGAGGGCTGCAAAAATGCCATGGAAAGCCTATCCGCCGTTTTTTCCGACGGCTCGGAAAGGCTACTGGCGGAGCTTGCGGAAACCGCCCCGGCGATGCGCGCGCTTCTGCGGCTCGCGCTCGACTTCGGGCGCGCCTATTCCGCGGAAAAGCGGCGGCGCGGTCTGCTCGACTTTTCCGATCTCGAGCATTGTGCCGTCCGCCTGCTCTGTGACGCGGAAACGGGGCTTCCGACTGAGACGGCGCGGGACATTTCACGCAGATACACGGAAATCATGGTCGACGAATATCAGGACGTCAACGCCGTGCAGGACCTCATTTTCCGCTGCATCTCACGGGAGGGCGGCAACATTTTTATGGTCGGGGATGTCAAGCAGTCCATCTACCGCTTCCGTCTGGCCGACCCCACGATTTTTCTTGAAAAATACCGTGATTTCAGTGATTTTATATCCTATGAGGACAATAATCCGCGAAGAATCCTGCTTCAAAACAATTTTCGCTCCGACAGAAACATCCTCACAGCCTGTAATCATATTTTCTCGAACATTATGAGCGAGGCGCTCGGCGATATTGCCTACGACGAAAAAGCCGCGCTTTTTCCGCCGGAGGACGCGCCGTCCGCGCGCGGTAAAGCGGAGCTGCGTATCCTCGCCGTCCCGCAGGCGGAGGACGGAGAGGAGCGCCCGGACAAAACGTATCTTGAGGCAAAGCAGGTGGTCTCACAGATCAGGGCGCTTGTTTCCGGCGGAGAGCTGATTTCGGAGAACGGCGCGCTTCGTCCAGTCCGTTACGGCGATATTGCGATCCTCCTGCGTTCGCCTAATGCCGCCGGCGCGCAATTTCGCCGCGCGCTCGCGGAAGCTGGCGTTCCCGTCCTTGCCGAGCAAGGCGGTGCCTTCTTTTCCTCTCCGGAAATTCTCATTACCCTGTCGCTGTTATCTGTTATAGATAACCCACACCGCGACGTTCCCCTCGCGGCCGTGCTTTCCTCCCCGGTTTTCGACTTCAGCGCAGACGAGCTTTCCATGATCCGCGCAGGCGCGAAGGAAGGGGATTTTTTCTCCGCTGTTGAAAAAGCCGCGCGGGAAAATAACAAGTGCGCGGCGTTTATCGACACGCTTTCCGGGCTCCGTGCGCTTTCCGAGGATATCGGCGTCTGTGAGCTGCTCTGCCTGATCTACGACCGGCTTGACCTTTCCGCCGTCTGTAACGCAGTCTATGGCGGCTGCGTCAATCTTACGCTTCTGCTGGACTGCGCGGCGCGCTTTGAGGAAAACGGCTACCGCGGCCTGTTTGCCTTCATCAGGCAGCTTCGGCGAATGGAGGCGAGCGGAGAAGAGCCTGCGGCCGGCGGCGCCCAGGCGGGCAGCTCTGTCGTGCTGATGAGTATTCACAAATCGAAGGGCCTGGAGTTTCCGGTCGTTTTCCTCGCGAACACCGCGCGCGCGTTTAACCGGACCGAGCTGCGCGCGGCAGTGCTCATCCATCCGGAGCTGGGCCTGGGCTGTAAGCTGACGGATACGGCGCGCGGTATCGAATATCCCACGCTGGCACGCCGTGCGATTGCCGCCCGGCTCAACGCCGAAATGCTTTCCGAGGAGATGCGTGTGCTCTATGTCGCGCTTACCCGGGCGAAAGAGCGCCTGTATATCTCCTGTACCGACAAGGACCCGGAAGCGCTGCTCGCAAAGCTTTCCGCCGGCCTTTCACAGCCGCTCAGCCCCGAAATCCTCAGCGCGCAGCCGGCAATGGCCCATTGGCTTATTTCCGCTGCTCTGCTCGACGGCGGCGGACCGCTGAAACCGATGATCGTGTACGCCGAGGACCTTTCAGACGCAGCGGCCGGGGCAGTGCCGCACACTCCGGCGGCGCAAAAGGCCGCGCCTGTCGACGAAAACGCCCTTGCCGCGCTGCGTGAGCAGCTCAGCTTCCGCTACCCCTATGAGCGCGCGGTCAGGCTGCCCTCGAAGATCACGGCGACCGCCCTGCCGCGGGAAGAGCCGGAGGAGGCCGGGGAAGCTCTTGTAAAGGCGCAGCCCCGCAGCTTTCGCCTGCCGGATTTTATGGCCGGCGAGCGCCCGCTGACCGGCGCCGAGCGCGGCACGGCGACACATATCGTCATGCAGCTCATCGATTTTTCCAAAACGGCAACGCACGACCAGCTTGCGGGCGAGATCGAGCGGCTCCGCCGGACCGGACAGCTTGACGACAAACAGGCGCGCGCCGTGGACAGGAACGCGATTCTCACATTTTTTGCATCGGAGACCGGAAAAACCCTCAAAGCCGCAGAAAAGGTTCACCGTGAACGGCGTTTTTCCATCCTCTGCCCCGCAAGCGTTTTTTTTCCGGACGGCGGAAGTGAGGATATTCTGCTGCAGGGGATCGTAGACTGCTGTATAGAACGGGAAAGCGCGATTGAAATCCTCGACTATAAAACCGACTATGTCACGCCTGAAACCTTGGATGAGAGGACGGAGCACTACAAGAAGCAGCTGCTGGCGTATGCCCATGCCATGTCGCGCATGTTTGGGAAGCGCGTATCGTCCTGCAAGCTCTGCTTTCTGTGCGCGGGGCTGGTTTCCGCCGTTCCCCCGCCGTCATAACGGCACGCCGGTAAAAAGCAAATGACCCGCACCGAAAGGTACGGGCCATGTCATTGGCGATAACCTGTTACAGGCCGAATTTTCTGTTGAATTTCTCGACCCGTCCGCTGGTGTCGACCAGCTTCTGCTTACCTGTATAGAAAGGGTGACATTTGGAACAGATTTCAACTGTAATGTCCTTCTTCGTAGAACCCGTTTCTATCACTTCGCCGCAGGCGCACCGAATCGTGGTCTGCCCGTAGTTGGGATGGATGCTTTCCTTCATGCCGTTCACCTCTTTCGTGAGTGCCGCTATCAAAACATAAGTCGTATTGTAGCATAACCGCAGAATTTTTGCAAGAACTTTTTCAATTTGACGTTTCGCTTTGGCCTTCCACACCGACGTTATGCTTACCGCAAAGGCGGCAAGCACTGCAATTCCTCGGCGGGATCACGCCTCCGGCAGCCTGGCAGACACGTCCGGCGACGGTTCTTCGCCGGCGTCCGGATTTTCCCCGCCGACAGTTTCCCGGTTTTGTGAGAACGGCAGAATCAGCGTTGCGTTGCCGTTTTCATCATAGACCGCGTATTGCCGCAGCCAGTAAAACAGCAGGATCGCCGCAATCAGAACAGCCAGCACAGCCAGTATAACAGTGCCCGCGCGGGAGCGCGATTTTTTTCTTCCCTGATAAATATCCCTTGGCCTGATCGTCATGACGCATCCTCCGAACTTGGGGTTGTTTAAAAAATCGGCGCGGCAGAGCAAAAAACAGGGTCGTCCGCCGGGCGCGAACGGTTTTTTAAACAAGCCTCTAACAGGCGGTTCCGTCCTCAAGCTTGCCGATGAGCGCAACGCGGCGCGCGTGCCTTCCGCCCTCAAAATCCGTGCCGAGGAAAATGTCCACGATTTTCAGTGCGTGGCCGGCGCCGACGACGCGTCCGCCGAGCGCGAGAATGTTCGCGTCGTTGTGCCTGCGCGTAAGCTCCGCGGAATAACAGTCGTGGCAGAGCGCGGCGCGAACGCCCCTGACCTTATTGGCCGCGATCGAGATACCGATGCCTGTTCCGCAGATAATGATTCCCCGCGCGTATTCACCGGAGGCGACCGCCCTGCCGACCGACTCCCCGTAAACCGGGTAGTCGCAGCTGTTCCCGCTGTACGTTCCAAAATCTGTATATTCGAGACCCAGTTCTTCAAGGTGCTTTATAATTTCCTGTTTAAGCGCAAAACCGCCGTGGTCACTTCCCAGCGCTATCATATCCGATCCTTCCTCCCAATTATACCGGGTTGTATCTGAATAAGATAAATTATAACGACAAACATCCTATATCTATATTTTTATGAATCTCGGCTTCCGTTTTTCGAACACCGTTATATAGCCGTAACCCAGCTGACGAAGAAGCGCGAGGCCGTCTGCAAGGCCCCGGCCCGCCTGATGTGTCCTGTGGGCGTCGCTGCCGACGGTAATGATCTCGCCGCCGAGCTGCCTGTAAAGGCGGAGCACGTCGGCCATTGGGATCGGCGCTCCGATCAGCGGGTCGGCAAAGCCCGAGCAGTTGAGTTCGATGCCCTTCCCGCGCGTGATAAGGTTCGTGAGCAGCTCACGCATTTTTTCGGGATATTTTTCAGCGCTGACATCCGCGTTAAACCCGGCTTTGCGCATATACCGCACGGTATAGCCGATATGCGCCATCACATCGAAGAACTCCAGCCTTGAAAGTTCGATAAGCTCGTCCAGATATGCGCCTACGAGCTTTAAGCATTCGGCTTCGCTGCGGTAGGCGTGCTCATAGAAGTCCGCGAGACCCTTCAGGCTGTGCAGGGAGCCGAGCACAAAATCCAGCTCCGGCGTGGCCGCAATTTCCCGCGCACGCGCGGGGTCGTGGTTGCCCTCGCCAAGCTCGAGCCCGAGAAAGAGCGACAGGCCCTCCGGTTTTTCGGGAAGGGTCCCGGCATACATGTCCAGCATCCTGTCACGGTTTGAAAAGCAGTTCGGATCAGGCTTTCCCGTGAGATAATCGTCCAGATCGCAGTGGTCGGTGAAGCAGAGCGTCGTCACGCCCTTCTCGTGGGACGCACGCGCCATTTCAAGCATGCTGTGATGCCCGTCGTTTGAACAAATGCTGTGGATATGATAATCGGTTAAAACCATTTCAGGACCTCTTATTTTATCGCTATACGGTGATGTCCGCAGTGTCAGAAAGGCCAGGCGCCGGGTATCCACGCCAACAGGTCGGAATATGCCCGCGGAACGGGCAGGCCCGACAAGACGGGGTAGAACGCGACAAACAGAATCAGGCAGGCCGCCGCTGCGCCGTAGATCTTCGGTTTCCATTTCGGGTCACGCAGCCGAAACGAATTGAACACATGGCACAGCGCGATCACAAGGAAGATCAGGCAGGGGAAATAGTGGTATTCAAAGGTGATGCGCGTAATCAGCATCCAAGGCAGGAGCTGCGCAAAATATCCCAACAGGATAAAGAGTGCCTTTCCATCCCTGAACCGGACAGTTTTCCAGCCCATCGAAAGAACCGCAAGCAGTCCGCCCCAACAGACGAGGGGGTTGAGGAAAGCGCCGAAGGCACTCTTCGTGTTATCCGGCAGAGATTTGAGGAAGTAGAGTATCGGCCGGCCGTCCACGATCCATTGATACCAACGGGAGGAATAAGGATGACTGGCATGGACGCCTTCATGATAGCTGAGCATATGCGTCTGATTGTCCAGCACAAGCTTTGCATAGTCCTTTTCAAAGAACATGGAAAGCCCTGACATGCCCTCCGCCTTACCGTAAGGGTAATAGCTGATATAATAGACTGCGGCGGGGACGATCACAAAGAACAGCAGGCACTGGAAAACATCTCTGATAAGCTCCCTGCGGTGCGCCCTGACTTGTCCGGCCATAATGAGCTCCCGCCCTCTTATGATGCGGAAAAGCAGCCAGATCACGGCAAGACCTGCGCCGGCATAGATCGCCGTCCATTTCGAAGCCGCGCCGATACCGAAAAACAGGCCGGATAAAAACAGCGGGACACTTTCCTGATGCGCTTTCATATAGGGGTCATCCCGCGGCGCGGTGATATAGCGGTACATGAAAAAATACATGAGAATGATGAAAAACACACCGTAGGTGTCGATCGTCGCAATGCGGGTCTGCGTAAAGTGCATGAAGTCAAAGGCGAAAAGCAGGGTGCCGCAAACGGAAATCGCCGTCGAGCCGAACAGGTTCTTGAGAAAGATATAGAAGAACGGCAGCATCAGCACGCCGAAAAGCACGCCCATAAAGCGCCAGCCAAAGGGATTGAGGCCGAAAGCGCGGATTCCCAGCCCGATAATTTGCTTGCCCAGCGGCGGATGCGTGTTTTCATAGGGCTTAAGCTCACGGATGTGCTCATAGGCCGTACGCGCGTGGTAAATCTCGTCGAAATACGTGCTGTTCATATAGCTTGAGCTCTCCGGCACGGTTTTTTGCTCATCGAACAGCGGCGCGCAGCCGGCGTCATAAGTCATCACGGCGGGCGAAATGCGGGTGCCCGACGAGTCGTAAAGGCTCAGCTCGCCCATCTCGAGCGTTGCGTCCGCGATGATGCGGATAAATTGCGCGGTCTTGTTGGGTGTTTCGAGCTGTGCCTCGTTCCACTTGAAAATATCCGAATAGCCCTGGGTCATGGTGGCTTCGTCGGTATAGGCCTCGCCGTCGAGCGAATACTGGAGAAAGTAATTGCCTGTGTAAAGCCCCGAGTAATACATCACACGCGAGATCGGCGTTTCCTCCGGCAGCGCGATTACGACGTAACGGCCATTTTCGGAGAAGCGGCAGAAGCTTTCCGGATTCTGACGGTCGCCGAGCCCGTAAAAAGCGACTGCGGCATAGATCGCTGTGATGAGCAGGAGGGGAAGCAGGTCCTTTTTTTCCATGGGAAAACGCCGCCGCGGATAGCTCAGCGCGGCTGTTTCCCGCTCGCAAACATCCGCCACGGGATCCTCGTGCCTGAAAAGCCTGATATACAGAGAGAAGAAGAAAAACACCAGCGCGACCGCCAGTATCAGGAACACGATAGGAAGAAGCTGCATTGTGCCGTCTCCTGTTCCGGACTGTTATTGAAAGGCGCGCGTTCCGGGACGAGCCCCCTTCAGCCCATTTTTACCGCGACATCCAGTGCAAGGCCGATCATCTCCGCAAAGCCGAGCTGTCTTTCCTCGGCGCTCATGAGCTCGTCCGGCCGGTAGATGTGATCCGAGACCGTACAGAGACAAAGCGCCCGTTTGCCCGCGCGCGCGGCGGTCAGGTACAGGCCGGCGGCCTCCATTTCGACGGCGAGAACGCCCATCCGCTTCCACTTGCCGAGGTCGCTGTTCTCGTCGCCGTAAAAGCTGTCGCTGGACAGAAGGCTGCCTACCCGGATACTGAGCGTTCTCGCCTCGGCGCATTCGACCGCCGTGCGCAACAGAGCAAAGCTTGCTGTCGGCGCGAGCGTGCCGGGAACGCCGAACTTCTGTGCGAACGCCGAGTCGGTGCCCGCGCTCATGCCCGCAACGATATCCCGGAGCTTCAGCTCGTCTGCCAGCGCGCCGGCGCTGCCTACTCGAATGATGTCCTCAACCCCATAAAAATTATAAAGCTCGTAGCTGTAGATACCGATCGAGGGGATGCCCATACCGCTGCCCATCACAGTGACGTCAATGCCTGATTTTTTCCCGGTATAGCCCTGAATGCCCCGGACGTTGTTCACCAGCACGGGTTCATCCAGAAAGTTCTCGGCAATAAATTTTGCCCGCAGGGGATCTCCGGGCATAAGCACGGTTTTTGCGATCTGTCCTTTTTCTGCGGTGTTATGCGGTGTCGCCATACTGCCGCCTCCAGTCTGATCTTACCGGAACAGAATATCACATTTTGCCGGAATATTCAAGCCGGGACACGATTTACTGCGCGGCGTCCATAGTTTCCGCCGTACAGGGCCTGTTACGCAGAGCAGCGGCATTTTTTTGAAAATGCCGCTGAAATCCCCGTTTCGGGAGGAAACGGGGATTTTTAATAGCCGGTTCGCTATACGAGCTTGGCCTGGTTTATCTTGACACCGGGGCCCATGGTCGAGGCGGTGACGCAGCTCCTGATATACTGGCCCTTCGCGGCGGCGGGCTTGGCCCGGATGATCGCGTTGACGAGCGCCGTAAAGTTCTCGTTGAGCTTTTCGGGGCCGAAGCTGACCCGGCCGATGGGGCAGTGGATGATGTTGGTCTTGTCCAGACGGTACTCGATCTTACCGGCCTTGATTTCCTTGACCGCCTGAGCGATATTGGGCGTGACGGTTCCGGCCTTGGGGGTCGGCATGAGGCCCTTGGGCCCGAGTATTTTACCGAGACGGCCGACAAGCCCCATCATGTCGGGCGACGCGACGACCACATCGTAATCGAAGAAGTTCTCGGTCTGGATTTTCTGGACCATATCGGCTCCGCCGACATAGTCCGCGCCCGCGTCCCGGGCCTCCTGCTCGCGCTCCTCCTTGCAGAACACGAGAACCTTGCGTGTCTTGCCGGTCCCGTGGGGCAGCACGATGGCGCCGCGGACCTGCTGGTCCGCGTGGCGGGAGTCGACACCGAGCTTGACATGCAGCTCGACGGTTTCGTCAAACTTTGCTTTTGAAGCCTTGAGGACTAGCTCGAAAGCCTCCATAGGGTCGTAAAGATTCTGTTTATCAACGAGCTTAGCGCTCTCTTTGTAATTTTTACTTCTGAACAATTTAGTTTATCCTCCTTGTGATGTGGTTCGTCGGATGGAAATATCCTCCCACGTAAAGGGAACGGCGCGTTCCGCCGGGACAGGGTCTCGCGTTATGAATTCAGGCGCTTAGTCCTTTGCGACCAGAACGCCCATGCTGCGGCAGGTCCCGGCTACCATGCTCATGGCCGCCTCGATGGTTGCGCAGTTGAGGTCGGTCATTTTGAACTCCGCGATTTTACGCAGATCCTCGCGGCTGAGGGTCGCGACCTTATCACGCTGGGGCACGCCGGAGGCCGTCTCTATACCGCAGGCCTTCTTGACGAGAAGGGCGGTCGGAGGCGTCTTTGTGATGAAAGAAAAGGTGCGGTCGGAATAGACCGTGATAACGACGGGGATCATCATGCCGGCATCGTTTTTGGTACGCTCGTTGAAATCCTTGGTGAACTGGCCGATATTGACGCCGTACTGGCCGAGCGCGGGGCCTACGGGAGGCGCAGGCGTCGCTTTGCCCGCGGGAACCTGGAATCTGACAATACCAACAACTTTCTGTGCCACTTTACGTGCACCTCCTAATTATTCTGAAACATATTCGACCTGGTAGTAGTCCAGATCGACGGGCGTCTCCCTGCCAAACATGGAGACAATGACGCGGACGCGGCTCTTCCCGGAATCGACCTCTTCAACGGTACCCAGAAAACCTTCAAGGGGACCCTCGTTGACCTTGACCGTATCACCGATCTTGAAGCCCTCGACGATCTCATGGCGCTCGACGCCCAGATCGAGAAGCTCCTGCTCAGTGAGTGGGATAGCCCGGCCGTCGCTCCCGACAAAGCCGGTCACGCCGCGCACGTTGCGTACCAGATGCCAGCTCTCGTCGGTCATGACCATCTTGACGAAAACATAGCCCGGATAGGTTTTCCGCTCGACCGTTTTTTCGCCCGAGTCGGTAAATTCCGTGACGGTTTCCATCGGGATATTGACCTCTGGGATAAGCTCCTGCATCCTGCGGTTTTCGGCGGCCTTCAGCACGGCCGCGGCAACAGCGTTTTCATAGCCCGAATATGTGTGGACAACATACCACATTGCAGCTTCAGCCATGACGCTAACCCACCAGTTTTATAAGCGCGTTGACGCCCGCATCCGCCAGGGAATCAAAGGCCCAGAGCACGACCGCCGAAACGAGGCTGAGGACAAGGGTGATACCCGTGTTCCTGGCGGTCTGCGCCCTTGTGGGCCAAACAACCTTTTTCAGCTCGCTTTTCAGGTCGCGGAACCACTGGCTCAAACGCGCCTTAACGTTTCTTTTTTCACTTCCGGTAGATTTTCTGACGGCTTCCGTTGTCTTTTTAACCGAGTCTTCCGTGGCTTTTGACATTTGAATACATCCTTTCTCAAAAAACCTACTTCGTTTCGGAATGTGTTGTGTGCTTACGGCAGAACGGGCAGTACTTGCTCATTTCAAGACGGTCCGGGGTATTCTTCTTGTTCTTGAAAGTGTTGTAATTCCGCTGCTTGCACTCGTTGCATCTCATAGTGACTTTAACGCGCATTTCGGCACCTCCTCGTTTAATTTGGCCTGACGGCCACGCTGCCTCCCTGTCCGGTGCGGACGAGTCAAGCGGGTAAATTTTCGCGCATAAAAACAAAACCTCTCCGCCGACAGGTAAATTGTATTCTAGCACAGTTTTTCGACCCGGTCAACATATTTTTTGTAGACGTTTCAAGGTGTTTCGGGTATTTTTGCTCAGGAATATCCTGCGGTCATATCGGCGCGAAGACGCGCAAGAGACCGTCATTGCGCAGAGGCCGCCGTCTTTTTTGCCGCCGTATTTGTTCAATGCTACAGGAATCACTTGCGTGTTGTTTTGCGGGAACGGGCATGCTATACTTATGCCATATATCAGGACATATACGGCGGAGGCGGTTTTTTTGACGGCGGAGGAAGCGATCAGTTTTATTCACGAAAGGGCCTGGCGGGGTTCCAAGCCGGGCCTTGCGCGCACAAGGGCGCTGCTCGCCGAAATGGGCGATCCGCAAAAACGCCTGCGCTTTATACACGTCGCCGGAACCAACGGCAAGGGCTCGGTTTCCGCGATGCTCGCTTCCATCCTTCAAAGCGCCGGGTTCCGCACAGGGCTGTATACCTCGCCGTATCTCACAAGCTTTAACGAGCGCATGCGCGTGAACGGAGAACCGATCTCCGGCGGCGAGCTTGCGGAGCTTACCGCCGCGATCGCCCCTTGCGCCCGCGCGCTGGCCGACAGGCCGACGGAATTCGAGCTGGTCACAGCCCTTGCCTTTTCCTATTTTGAACGGCAAGGCTGCGATGCCGTTGTGCTCGAGACGGGGCTGGGCGGCAGGCTCGACTCCACAAACGTGATTGAAGCGCCCGTATGCAGCGTTATAACCAATATTGGCCTTGACCACACGCGCGAGCTGGGCGACACGGTGGAAAAAATCGCCGCCGAAAAAGCGGGGATCATTAAAAGGGACCGGCCTGCGGTCATTTACGATCTGCCGGAGGCTGTGACGGCGGTCCTTGCGGCGCGCTGCCGTGCCGCCGGCTCAAGGCTTATCCGGGCGGATTTTTCCAAGGTCAGGCCGGTTTCGGACAGTCTTGAGGGGCAGGTTTTTTCCTACGGCGGCGCCGCTGCGCTGCGGCTGCCCCTGCTCGGCGCACACCAGCTTAAAAACGCGGCGCTCGCGATCGAAACCGTCAAGGTCCTGCGTGAAAACGGGTTTGACATTTCAAGCGAAGCGGTTCGGCGCGGCTTTGCGCACACGGTCTGGCCGGCGCGCTTCGAGCTTATTTCTCGAAAGCCCTGGTTCGTCGTTGACGGCGGACATAATCCGCAATGCGCGGAGACTGTCGCCGAAAACCTGCTGCATTATTTTCCAGACCAAAAGCGGATCAGCCTTTTCGGCGTGCTGGCGGACAAGGACTACATGCGTCAGGCGGCGATTTTAGATACCGCGGCGGACGCTTTCGTCACGATCACCCCGCCCAGTCCCCGCGCTCTGCCCGCGGACACGCTTGCCCGAAGGCTGCGTGTCTTCGGCAAACCCGTGTTCTCCGGCGGAAGCATTTCGGAGGGCATTGAAACGGCGCTTTCCCTCGCTGGAGAAAACGGCGTGGTCTGCTCGGTCGGCTCGCTGTATTCGGCGGGGCCGGTCCGGGCTTATTTCGGTAAATAGCCGCAGCATTTCACATAAAGAAGGTGATTACCGGCGCTCAAAACAAATAGGACCCTGGTCAGAGTAGGACTTGGCGCGTTAAGTGCAGGCGGATGGGAGTTGCCGCCTGACGAAAGGGCTTTTATGCCCTGCGGTGCCTTGTCCGCATCCGCTGCCAAAAGGAGCGCCGCTCCTTTTGTGGCATGACACGAAAGGAAGAATCACAATTGAAAGAAAGCACCACACGTATTCTCACCCGGGCTGCGATGACCGCCGCGCTTGAGATTATGCTCAACCGCTTTGCGTCCATCAACACCTTAGGCCTGAAAATCGGCTTCAGCTTTGTGCCGATTGCCCTGTGCGCCATGCTCAGCGGCCCCTGGGTCGCCGGCGCCTGCTACGCCCTTGCTGATTTTTTGGGCGCGCATTTGTTCCCGCTCGGTCCGTATTCCCCCGGCTTTACGGTGATGGCCTTTGCCATGGGCGCGGTCTACGGCCTCTTTTTGTATAAGAAAGAAAGCCTGCGCCTTTTCCCCGATATACTGGCGCCGACCCTGATTAACTGCCTGATCATCGGCCTGTGCGTCAACACGCTCTGGGTATCCGTCCTCTACGGCAGCAGAACCTACTGGGGTTGGTTTGTCTACAGGCTTGCCCAGTATGCCGTGCTGATTCCGGTGCATCTGAGCCTGCTTCCGCTCCTCGGAAGACTGAGCCATATTCTGAAAAAGAGAGGTGCCGCATGAGAATCATGGCCGTCGACTACGGCGACGCCCGCATCGGGCTCGCGGTTTCGGACGAAACGGCGACACTCTGCGGCGAGGCCTGGACGCTTCCCGAACGGAGCATGGCGCGCGCAGCCGATAAGATCGTCAGGGAAGCGGCCGAACGCGGCGTTTCTCTCTTCGTGCTCGGCTATCCGAAAAACATGGACGGCACGCTCGGCCCCCGGGCTGAAAAGAGCGCGGAATTCAAGGCCCTGCTCGAAGCCCGCTCAGACATCCCCGTCAGGCTTTGGGACGAGCGGCGCACGACCGTGGCCGCGCATGAGATCCTCCGCTTAAACGGCAGAAAGATGAAAAGCCACCGGGCGCGCGTCGACGCCGTTGCCGCCTCGCTGATTCTCGAAGGCTATCTCGGAACGTTGAAATAACACGGAAACATTTTGCCGCGCTTTCGCGTCTGAGACTCAGAGCCTGAATTTTCAGACAACGAAACGCCCGCGCGGCCCTTGGCGTCTGTGCGGGACTGTCAGAACGGAGGAGCGACAATGACAAAAAAGCACAAGCTGCTGTCTCTTGCACTGATCCTGGTTCTCACCCTTTCCCTTGCCGCCTGCGGAGCGGCGTCCGCAACGCCGGCGTCCGAAACGGAGCAGTACGCAGCAGCCCCTGACCTGACTGCGGCGGAAACGCCCGAGGAAGCCGGCGAGATCAGTTACATGTCGACCGCATCCGCAGCAGAGCTTTCCGGCAGCCCGTCGACGGCTTTCACGCCGGAAAAAATCATTTACGCCGGCTATGCCGAAATCGAAACCCTCGATTTTGACAAATCTATGGCGGCGCTCACGGCGCTCATTGAAAGCTGCGGCGGCTTTATCCAGTCTTCCAGCGTAACGGGCGGGGACTATAATACGGTTTACAGAGGAAAGCCCGCCTACCGCCGCGCGGACTATACGATCCGCGTTCCCGTTGAAAGCTACGATTCCGTGCGGGGCAGTCTCTCGGCGCTTGGGCATGTCGTCAGCAGCAGCACAAACGCGGAAAATATCACGATGCAGTATACGGACACCGAGGCCCGCCTCGAGACCTATCGCACACAGGAGTCCCGTCTGCTCGACCTCCTTGCCAAAGCGGACAGTGTGGCGGACATGATCATCATCGAAAACGCCATCTCCGAGGTGCGTTATCAGCTCGAGAGCCTGACCTCGCAGATTAAAAACTGGGATTCACAGATCAGCTATTCCACCCTTTCGCTTTACATCTCCGAGGTCTCGCTCTATTCTGAGGACAATTCTTCGTCCATCGGCTATGGCCAGCAGCTCGCCCAAACCTTCCGGTATTCCCTTTACAGCGTCGGAGGCTTCTTCAAGAGTTTTTTCAAATTCCTTGTCGGCGCTTTCCCAGTAATCGTCGTACTCGCGGTGATCGCCGTCCCCGTCGTCCTGGCCGTCCGGACGGCACGGAAAAAAGCCGAAAAGCGCAAGGGAAGCGGCGGGCCTGAGCAAACGCCCTGATCACTTCCGCAGGAACGGCGAAATCGCGTAAAACGCCTCCGGGCGGACGGCCTTGGCCGTCCGCCCGGAGCTTTTGCCGGAGAACACGCCGGATTCCCTCCGCTATTTTGTCAGCGTTTCAATTCCGGCGCTCTGATCCCCGGCGATGTGTACGGCGCCGTTTGCGAAGCTCAGCCTGCCGGCACAGAACAGGGCGACGGCCCTCGGCAATATCAGGCTCTCCGCTTCCTCGAGGATGCGCAGCTGGAGCGAGGCAGGCGTATCATTCTCGCGCACGGCGACCGCCTTCTGAAGGATGATCGCCCGCGCGTTCGGGTCGTCCGCGACGAAATGCACTGTTGCGCCGGAAAGCTTCACGCCGGCCGCGAGCGCCGCCTCCTGTATCCCCTGGCCGGAAAGCCCGGCGTCCGTAAAAGCGGGTACCAGCGAGGAATACGTATCGATAATCCTGCCGCTGTAGTGCTTCAGTATGGGCTGCGTCAGCTCACAGTTAAAGCCCGCGAGCACAACCAGCTCGATGTCAAGGTCGCGGAGCTTATCGAGTATCGCAAAGCCGAAAACCGTCTGGCTCGGAAAAAGCGCCCTGTCGACCACATAGGCCGGTATGCCCGCTCTTTCGGCCCTTTTAAGGGCGTATGCGTCGGGATTCGAGGATATTACCGCCGACAGCCCGCAGTCGGGCATTTCCCCGAACATGCTCGCGTCGATGAGCGCCTGCAGATTCAAGCCTCCGCCGGACACCAAAACCGCGGTTCTGACCATTTTCCCACTCCTTCTCAGTGCTGAATGTTTATAAGCTGTTGGATTTGTCTGAATACCGGCGCTTGCTCAATTGCCGAGCAGCTTTTCCGCCCAGCGCCTGTTGAGCGCCTCGGCGGCAATCAGCTTCTCGACCCGCCGCCTGCGCGCCGCCCCGTCGTCAGCCTGCCTGACGGCCGCGGCCATCTCGGAAATCAGTTCCCCGGCGGTCAGCGCCTCCAGCCCGATACAGCTTTCGCCGCCGAGACCGGCGAGGAAAGCCGTCACCTTGGGGTCGTAGGAAACCCCCACGATCGGTACGCCCTGCGACGCGGCGAAAATCAGCCCGTGCAGGCGCATGGATACGACGACTTTCATGCGGGCGAGCACGCCGAGCATAAGCGCGGAATCCATCGGCTCCGAGATCACGGCGGAGGCGTTCCGCATCAGCGCGCGGACGCCGTCCGTGGTATAGCCGTCCTCCTCGCGGTTTATCAGGATAAAGACGGGCTTCAAACCCAGCCTTTCAGCCGCGTAGTCCGCCGCCTGCGCAAAGGCGTCCGCCTTTTCCTCAAAGCCCGCCCAGCTTCTCACGGAGAAGCAGGCGCAGGCCTCGCCGGGCGCTATCCCGCAGGACAAAAGCTGCCCGAGGACCCTGTCCTCCGGTGCGGGCGGCAGAGAGAGCGCGGGGTCGGCGCTGACGATCAGCTCCGGGCCGCGCACGCCGAGGCGCTCGAGCTCAGACAGGCTGTGGCGCTCGCGCAGGGTGATGACATCCACATCCCGGCTCAGAATATGCCGGATGACGGACTCGTCGCGGCTGTCCGCGATCGGTCCGATGCCGCAGCCGTACATCATCACGGCGTTGCCCAGGCGCTTCGCCGTCGTGATCGTATAGAGATAATACCAGAGACTCCGCCGGCTCGTGACGTTTTGAATCAGGCTGCCGCCGCCGCTGAGGTAGAGCTTCGTTTTTTTCATTACGCGGCGGAAAGCAAGGTTGTTGAACATATGGATGGAGCCGACGCCGTATTGCAGGCGGGTCTCCCTGGGTCTGCGCGAAAGAGCAGTGATCGGCATGAAAGGGTCGATCAGGCGCATCGCGCCGACGATGGCCTCGAGTATCGCGTCGTCCCCGGCGTTGCCCATCCCGTAGGCCCCGCAGATGACTACGCCGTTTCGTTCGCCGCGCTTTTTCAGTCTCTCGCGTTTGAGGATCTCGCCGTAGATCTCGAGCTGCCGGCGCGTCGTGGCCTCGACAGAAAATTCGTTCCTTGCCTTTTCATAGACGGCGCTGCCCAGCCGCCGCCGGAGCTGCGCGCTGCTGCCGAGCTCGACGAGTCTGCCTGCCAGCGCACCGGCGTCTCCCGGCGGAAACAGAAAGCCCGTTTCCCCGTCGATGATCAGCTTCGGCACCCCGCCGACGCGCGTGCTGACCGTCGCAAGGCGCGATCTCGCGCCCTCGGCCAGCGCGAAGGGGAAGGTCTCCGAAAGCGAGGTCAGCGCGTTGATGTCAAGGGCCGCGAAAAAGCGGTTGATATCGCCGATCCAGCCGGCGAAGCAGAGCCTGTCCGCAACGCCCAGCTCACCGGCCAGCGCCCTGAGGCTTTCCAGCTCCGCGCCGTCTCCCGCGATGACGAGCCGGAGACGCGGGCAGCGCGCCAGCGCCAGCGCAAAGCCCCGGATAAGCGTCGCGAGGTCCTTGACCGGATCGAGCCGAGCCGCGATGCCGACGACGACGCTGTCCCCGTCCGCATCGAGTCCCAGCGCGCGCAGATAGGAAAGCCTGTCCGCGTTTTCAGGCTTAACGGTAAAATCCACGCCGTTATAGATCGAAAAAATCCGGTTTGGATCGTGCCCGCGCGCGATAAGCAGGTCCCTCATCGCGTCCGAAACGCCGATAAGATAGTCTGCCCGGCGCAGGGCGCGCGCGTTGAGCGTGCCGTAAACCAGCCCCGCCAGCGGCCGGCTGAGATAATCCAGTTTCGGGTCGCTGTGGACGGTGGCAAGCACGGGTACGCAGCAGACGCCGCGCAGCAGGCGCGCGATGAAATTGCCTTTCGCGCCGTGGGAGTGAACAAGGTCGTATCCGCCGTCCCGAATCATCCGCGCGAGCTTTCCGAGCGCGGGGAAAAATGCCCCGTCCAGGATTACGGTGGGGATGCCGAGCGCCTCGGCCTCAGCCGAGAACTCGCCCCGCGTGAAGCAGACGAGCTTCGCGTCGAGCTGTCCGCAGATGCCCGAAAGCAGATAATGGATGTGCGTTTTTGCGCCGCCCGTATCGCCGCCGCTTATCAGATGAATAACTTTCACGCAGGACCTCCGTTCGCGTACAGCGCCCCGGCTGAGGCGAAATGCGCGCCGTCTCCGGGCGAAGCGCCGCGGGCCGCGCGCGTCGGCAGGTATCCGCAGCCGCAAGCAGGATTTTTGCGCACTTGTTAAAACGCCGCGCATGTTATAGAATGTACAGGGTCTTTTTTCGCGTCCTGCCGGAACGCGGCAATGCTGTTAACTGTATTTATATCATACCCGTTCATGGCGGTCAACCTGTGGAGGGCAATATGACGAAGATCTACCTGATACGGCACGCGGAAGCGGAGGGCAACCTCTATCGCCGCGTACACGGGCATTACGACGGCGACATTACACCGAGGGGCTGCAAGCAGATCGCGCTGCTTTCGGAGCGCTTTCGCGGCGTCCGGGTCGACGCGGTTTACGCCAGTGACCTCCGGCGTACTCAGAAAACGGCGGGCGCGCTGCTGAGGGACCGCCCGCTTTCCCTCAACATTGAGCCGAGACTCAAGGAAATCGGCATGGGTATCTGGGAGGACAGTCCCTGGGGCAACGTCGGCTATGACCAGCCGGAACAGCTGCGGTATTTCTCAAACGACCCGGATAAATGGTCGGTCGCGGGCTGCGAGCCTTTTCCGCAGCTGCGCGCGCGCATGACCGGCGTGCTCGCCGAGCTGGCGGAAAGACACGAGGGCCAGACCCTTGCCTGCTTCAGCCACGGCATGGCGATCCGCGCCCTCGTCAGCGGGCTGAGGGACATTCCCTCCGACCGGATTTATGAAACGCCCCACGGCGACAACACCTGTGTGGCCGCGATCACTTATTCGGGCGGCCGCGCCGACATCGCATACTTCAACGACAACCGCCACCTGCCCCCGGCGGTGAGCACCTTCGCCGGGCAGAGCTGGTGGCGGGAGAGGCGGATGACGTTCGACGCGTCCAATCTGCGTATAATACCGATGGACATTTCCGAGGAAGCCCGGCTTTACGCGGATTGCTACAGGGACAGCTGGCGCACGGCGCACGGTTCGCTGAAGGGTTTTTCGGAGGAACCGTATCTCCGGCAGGCGGAAAAGGCCGTCAAAAAAAGCCCGCTGTCCCTGATGAAGGCGCTCTCCGGCGACGATTTTGCCGGGATCATTGAGCTGGACACCGAGCGGGGCGCTGAGCTGGACGCGGTCTGGATCAGCTTCCTGTACCTGACGCCGGGCCTGCGCGGAAATAAGCTGGGCGTCCAGCTCGTCGGGCACGCCGTTTCCGTCTGCCGAAAGCTCGGCAGAAACGCCCTGCGCCTCCACGTCGCGGAGGAGAACAAAAGCGCGCTCGCCTTCTACCGGAAACTCGGCTTTACCGCAGTCGGCACTGAAAACGGCATCGTCTGCCCGCTTCTCCTGCTTGAAATGAAGCTTTCATAAAAACGCTGTTTTTACGCGCCTGTGCGTGCATAGTGCGCACAGGCGCGTGGATTTTATGCCGCGGCGCGGAACGCGCTCAGCCCGCGCCCGGGGGACAGCCGCCCCGCAGGGCCCGGACCATGTCGCAGTCGCAGCCGCCGGCAAGGTCCCCGCTTATGCGGTGCTCCAGGAGGACGACGTTCCGCCACAGGCCGAAGCGGTCCTTTGCCAGCCGCTCCCTGTAACCCACGGTGCGGAAGCCGTGTTTTTCATGCAGGTGGAGCGCGGCCTTGTTGCTTTCAAAAACTGCGGACTGGACCGACCAGAAGCCCGCATCCTCTGAGGCCTTCAGCAGCGCTGTGACCAGCAGTCCGCCGACGCCTCTGCCGCAGTGGCTGAGATCGACGTAGACCTCGAGCTCCGCGACGCCGCTGAGCCATTCGTCGGTTGAAACGGCGGAGAGCGCCGCCCAGCCGACGACCTCGCCCTCGGTCTCGGCAATGAAGCGGCACACCGCGATGTGCCCCGCGTCCCAGTCCTCATACGAGGGACAGGAAATGCTGAAGCCGGCGTTATTCGTCTGTAGGCCCTGATAGTAGATCTCAACGACTGCGCCCCAGTCGGCTTTCTCCATCGGGCGTATGCGGTATGCCATGGCGCCTCCCCCTTTATGATCAATATATCCCAATATGAATTATAGCAGAAAAGTGCGGAAAAGCTATTGCTCGGCGTCGGCAGTAACAGAAAAAATTTTGTTTGCGAATCCAAGGACAGCCTGCCCCTGACGCTATGGGTGCGCCTGAAGACCCACAGGCCTCACCGGCCGCGCGCGCTTTTTCAAAGGGACGGGATTTTGAAGCGGAATGGAACGGGCGCGCCCGCTGTAAACAAAAAAGGCGGATCGTGCGACCCGCCTCCTGTCTTCCGCCCGGGTGTGCCCGGACTGTCGTTTTTAATAGTTCTCGGGCCTGATTTCAAAGTAGGCCTGAGGGTGGCTGCATACGGGACAGATCTTGGGCGCCTCGAGGCCATACTCAAGATGTCCGCAGTTGCGGCAGTACCAGACCTTGATGCCGCTGCGCGCGAAAACCTCGTTGTTCTGGAGATTTTCAGCCAGCTTGATGTAGCGCTCCTCGTGGGTCTTTTCGATCTTGGCGACAGCCGCGAACTGATCAGCCAGCGCGATAAAGCCCTCTTCACGGGCGGTGTCGGCCATCTCCTTATACATGTCCGTCCACTCGTAATGCTCGCCCTCAGCCGCCGCGACAAGATTGTCCGCCGTCGTGCCGATGCCGCCGAGCGCCTTGAACCAGAGCTTCGCGTGTTCCTTTTCATTGCCGGCGGTCTCTTCAAAAATGGCGGCTATCTGCTCGTAGCCGTCCTTGCGGGCCTTACTCGCAAAATAAGTGTATTTGTTGCGCGCTTGGCTCTCGCCTGCAAATGCTGTCCAGAGATTGGCTTCCGTCTTGCTTCCTTTGAGTTCCATGATATTACCTCCGATTATTATTTTTCATCGTCCTCTGCGCAGTCTGCGCAGCTGCCGTAGAATATCAATTCGTGCCTTCTGACGGTATGGCGGTAAACGGCTCCGGCCTTGGCGTCGAGCGCGCTGTCGTAGTCCACATCCGGCATATCGAACACTCTGCCGCATTTACCGCAGAGAAAATGCGCGTGCGGCTCCGTAATACCGTCGAAGCGTTCGACAGGAAAGGGCAGCTTGACGATACAGCCCTCCTCAACGAGCCGGTTCAGGTTGCGGTAAACCGTTCCCAGGCTGAGAGAGGGGCTTTCCGGCTTGAGCCTTTGGTAGACCATTTCCGCCGTCAGATGCTCCGTTGTATCCAGAACGGCGCGGCAAATACGCTCACGCTGTCTTGAATAGCGTTTCGTCGCCATAGAGGACCCTCTTAATCAGTAAAGATTATCATTAACGATTTCTATTATACCACGCCACGTTCAGAATTCAAGCGTTTTTTGAAAAATTTTTTTCTGAACTTTTCTGAACTTTTCTGTTGCGTTTTCTCATTTTTACCGCGCTTCCCGCCGCTCGGACGGGTCAATGTCAAGCCCCATATTTCACCGTTACCGCTTGTCGCGGCCGGAATCATTTTTCTGCCGTCTTTGCCTAGCCCGTTCCAATATCACGTTGATCGTTTCGCCGTTCAGCTCGCCCGGATAGCTTTTGTTGAAGTCAAGCAGAATATTTTCAGCTCGCTTTTCAGCTTCGCGTATTTCTATGAATATAGGTTCTGACTTTTCAATTGTCGGAAGGGCAAAAATCGTGTATGATATCAATGACTGGAAAGGGGCAGCTGCCAATGAATGAAAACGACAAAATTCAGCTATTTGAGGACAGGCGTATCCGCACCGCATGGGACGAGAACAAGCGGGAATGGTATTTTTCTGTGTCAGACGTTGTGGCCGTTTTAACCGACAGCGCGGATGTGAAGCAGTACATAAAGAAAATGCGGTGGACTTCTCCAAGCTGATAGCGGACGTGATAATAACCGGCGCGCCGGGCGGCAAGGACGGCAAATAGAGGCCGTCCGCGGCTCCGGCAGAAACCGAAAAGTGGGAAGGGATATAGCGTCCCAACAAAGGATATAAAACCAGCGATTCCGGAGGATAAGATAAAATGAAGGTTGAAACCGGCAGGCCGGAGGACATATCGGGCCGGCTTCCGCAGGAAATCAACTGCTACGCGCTGCTTGACAGCCTGCAAATCGCTTATACGCGGGTCGATCATGCGGCGGCCGAGACGATCGAGGCCTGTCTCGCGCGCTCTGCCGTGCTCGGCGTGCGGATATGCAAAAACCTGTTTTTATGCAACCGGCAGGAGACGGCCTTTTACCTGCTGGTCATGCCGGCCGATAAGCAGTTTCGCACCTCCCGCGTTTCGGCGCAGCTCGGGGTCTCGCGCCTGCACTTTGCCGGCGCGGCGCATATGGCCGAATACCTCGGCCTCAGGCCCGGCAGCGTCAGCATCCTGGGCCTTATGAACGACCGCGGGAACAGGGTCCGCCTGCTGATGGACCGGGAGCTGCTCTCGCAGGAATATTTCGCCTGCCACCCCTGCGTCAATACCAGCAGCCTGAAGTTGCGCAGCGCCGAGCTTTTTGAAAAGCTGATCCCCGCGATGGGACACGCGCCGGCCTGTGTTGAGCTGTAGGCCAGAAACGCCTTGTCCCGCGCTTAGAACCTGAATTCACAGCGTTTCGCGCTGTGAATTCAGGTTCTTAATTTCTATTCACCACGCTGTCCATGTACTCGGCGAGCAGGCGCTTGATCTCGGGAAGGGACCTGTAGCGGCTGTCCGTGTTGTCGATGTCCGCGAGGAGCATCGGGAAGCCGAAGCGTTCCGTGAGCGCGTCGGAAATCAGCTTTGCCGCGCCCCAGATGTGCCGGCAGCCCCGGCTGCCTAAAAGAACGAACACATCCGGCCGGAATTCGGGTATCAGCGCTTCGGCGGCGGCAATCAGCGCCTCGCCGGATACGCCGGAGCCGTGCGCCGCCGCGCCCGTGGCAAGCCGCCGCGCCATGACGGTGAAGCTCGCGTGCCGGTCCGCCGGCTTGTCGAAGGCTTCACGCCGGCCGAAGCAAAAGCCGTCGAGCACCGTCGCCGCGCCGTAGGCCTGTTCCAGCCACGCGGTCAGCGCGAGACTCTCCCGGCGGAAATTATGCATCAGCAGGACCCGGTGCTTTTCACCGCCCGGACAGGGAGAGAAGCCGGCGGCGATCCGTGTCTCGCAGAGCGCGAGCTCGTCCCCGAGCAGGCGCACCATTTCCTCCGTCGGACCGAAGGCGTTCATCAGCTCGTTCAGCAGCGCCGTGTGCGAGGAGGCGGGGCAGGGGGCGGCGGCGCGCAGGCGCACGCAGCGTGCCAGAAGCGCCTCCGAATGGTTATACAGCCGGAGCCTGTGCGCCAGCGCCCCGTCCTCGAGCCGCTTTCCGAAAACCGTTTCCAGAAAGCGCACAAGGCCGCCGAGCTGCGTCTCGACATAGGCAACGCTTTTCGCGTTCCTGCGGATGGGAATATCGAAGTTGAAAACCGGCGCCTTTATGAAGCGCGCCAGTTCCTTGCAGGCGGTGCGCGCGGAGTCGCAGGGAATAGGCAGGGTCACAAACGCGTCCGGCGTGAGGCCGAGCCGCTCCGAGACCAGCATCCCTGTCACAGCCTTGTTCATCGCGCACAGCGTGCTGTTGGCCCTGAGCTCGGCGGAATCGATCAGCGCCGCCGTCAGCGTCTCGTCCTGAGACACGCGCGAAACCAGAAGGTCCAGGCTGAGCGGGATGCCGTCCAGCGCGTAGATCAGCTCCGCGGGCACCGGACCGGCGGCAAAAATCAGCTTTTTCCCGTTTTCGCCGCGTCGCGCACATGCTTCCAATAGGCCAGCTCGCAGGGGCCGCCGTCCTGATTCCGCGCCGCCTGCCCGCATATGTAGTCGATCAGGCGCGTATCGCAGCCGGGAAAAGCCTCTTTGACGCGCATCGCCGCCATTGTTTTCACCTCCGAAAAAGCTGCCGGAATTGCCGAAGCCGGCCGGATAAACGCTTTGATTATCTGATAGTCTTGTATATAACGATATGCCGGAAAAAGCAAGCCCTCTCCGGCCGGTACTTTTTCCTGAAAATAAAGGCTGCAATTTGGTTATAGTGACAATTGAATTCCTATAATCCCTATAGTATAATAGGGTAAATGAAGGGGGCGGCAGGCGTGAAGATAACCACAAAAGGGCGCTATGCGCTGCGGATCATGGTTGATCTGGCGCGCCATCAGACCGGAAATTTCATACCGCTGAAGGAGGCTTCCGAGCGCCAGGGCATCTCGGAAAAGTATGCCGAAATGATCATCAGCCTCCTGAATAAGGCGGGCTTTGTGATAAGCTCACGCGGCAAGGGCGGCGGCTACCAGCTCGCCAAACCCGCGGAGAGAGTCACCGTCGGTTCGGTGCTGAAGGCGACGGAGGGCAGTCTCGCCCCGGTCATCTGCCTGGAGCTTCCTGAAAACGCCTGCCCGCACGCCGGCTACTGCGAAACGCTGCCCATGTGGACGGAGCTCGACAGGCGGATAGACGAGTACCTCGAAAGCATCACGCTCTCCGACCTGCTCCGCCAGACTGAAGCGGCCTCAAACAGCAGCTGTATCGGTTCGCATAAGCTGTAACAGAATAATTGCGATAATTGCGCGTGCGCAATGAAAACGGCGTGCTGGGCGCTTACTGTCATATATATCCTATGGGAATTATATGAAATTGGCAGCTGTATCGAATAACGCATAGGGATGGGATCAGGATGGGAATCAAAGCGTTTCAGGAAGAGGTCCTGAAGCTCAAAAAAGAAAAGGACGTGTGCATACTGGCACACAGTTATCAATCCAGGGAGATAACGGAGATCGCGGATTTGGTGGGCGACTCCTTTGCGCTGAGCGCCGCCGCGGCGAAGATGCCCCAGAAAACCGTCATCATGTGCGGCGTGCGCTTTATGGCGGAAACGGTCAAGATCCTCTCCCCGGAAAAAACGGTGTATCTCGCAAATCCGCTGGCGGGCTGTCCCATGGCGGACCAGATGGACAGGGACCTTATACGGCAGGTCAGGGAGCGCTTCCCGGATTACACCGTGGTCTGCTATATCAACACCACGACCGAACTGAAAACGGTGTGCGACGTCTGCGTAACCTCCTCCTCGGCGGTCAGGATCATCGAAAAGCTGCCGGACAAAAATATTCTTTTTATCCCCGACAAACAGCTTGGCGGCTATGTGGCGAAACGGCTGCCCGAAAAGAATTTCAAGCTGCTTTCCGGCGGCTGTCCCACCCACCTGCGGGCGGGCAGGCGCGCGCTGGAAAAGGCGAGAGCGCTGTATCCGGACGCCCTGCTGCTGGCGCACCCGGAGTGCCTGCCCGACATTACGGAGGCCGCGGACTATGTCGGCTCCACCTCCGGTATCGTCGCGTATGCGAAGCAATCCGGCGCGCGGGAATTTATCATAGGAACCGAGCTCTCAATACTCGCGCACCTCCAATATGACTGTCCCGAAAAACGTTTTTATCCGCTTTCGATCGACCTTGTCTGCCACAACATGAAGATCACGACCTTAACGGATGTCCGGGATTGTCTCAGGGGAACGGGCGGGGAGCGCATCACGCTTGACGAGGAGACCCGATTGCAGGCAAAAAAATGTATCGACCGCATGATCGCGCTTGGAAACTAATGAACCAGTATACACAGCGTTTCGCACTGTGAATACAGGTTCTAAACACGCAATGACGCAAGGAAAGGGAGTTTATCACATGAACATCTACGCAGATAACGCCGCGACCACGAAGGTCAGCAAAACCGCCCTTGACGCGATGCTGCCCTGCTTCGCCGAGGCCTACGGCAACCCCTCCAGCCCCCACCACATCGGACAGGAGGCCGCAAAGCTGCTTATGGCCGCGCGCGAGACCGTGGCCGGCTATATCGGGGCGGAGCCGAGCGAGGTCCTCTTCACCTCCGGCGGGAGCGAGTCGGACAATCAGGCCATCATCACCGCCGCGGTGCTCGGCGCGAGACGCGGAAAGAAGCACCTTGTCTCCACCAAATTTGAACACCACGCGGTGCTCCACACGCTGAAAAAGCTCGAGAAGGAGGGCTTTTTGCTCACGCTTCTGGACGTGCACGAGGACGGCCTGGTCAGGCTTGAGGAGCTCGAAGCCGCTCTTCGCCCGGATACGGCGCTTGTCACCGTCATGTACGCCAACAACGAGATCGGCACGATCCAGCCGATAAAGGAGATTGGCGCAATCTGCCGTGAAAAGGGCGTGCTTTTCCACACGGACGCCGTTCAGGCGGCGGGACACCTGCCGATCAACGTCAAGGACCAGAATATCGACATGCTGTCCCTGTCCGCGCACAAGTTCTGCGGGCCGAAGGGCGCGGGCGTATTCTTCGTCAGGAAGGGCATCGCCATAACGTCGCTCATCGAGGGCGGCGCGCAGGAGCGCGGAAAGCGCGCCGGGACTGAGAACGTCCCCGCGATCGTCGGCATGGCCGCGGCCTTCAAAGAGGCCTGCGACAATATAGCGGAAAACACGCCGAAAATCCGGGCGCTCCGGGATAAGCTCATCGACGGCATACTGAAAATGGACGAGGTCATTCTGAACGGCGACAGGGAAAAGCGCCTGCCCGGCAACGTCAACGTCTCCATCAAGGGCATTGAGGGCGAAAGCCTCCTGCTCATGCTCGATCACGTCGGCATCTGCGGCTCCTCCGGCTCGGCCTGCACCTCCGGCTCGCTCGACCCAAGCCACGTCCTGCTCGCGATCGGCCTGGTGCACGAGGTTGCGCACGGCTCGCTGCGCCTGTCGCTCGACGAGAACAATACCGAGGAGGAGATCGACTATATCCTTGAAAAGCTCCCCCCGATCGTGGAAAGGCTCAGGTCGATGTCGCCTGTCTGGAAAAAAATGAAGGAGGGCAAATAAAATGATGATGTACAGCGAAAAGGTCATGGACCACTTCACCAACCCCCGCAATGTCGGTGAGATCGACGGCGCGAGCGGAGTCGGAGAGGTCGGAAACGCCAAATGCGGCGACATCATGAAAATCTTTCTCAAGATCGACGACGACGGCGTCATCACCGACGTCAAGTTCAACACCTTCGGCTGCGGCGCGGCGATCGCGACCAGCTCGATGGCGACCGAGATGATAAAGGGCAAGCACATCGAAGATGCCATGAAGCTGACGAACAAGGCCGTGGCCCAGGCGCTCGACGGGCTGCCCCCGGTCAAGCTGCACTGTTCCGTGCTGGCCGAGGAGGGCGTGCGTACCGCGCTGCTGGATTATTTCACCAGGCGCGGCGAGGAAATGCCCGAGGAATACAAGCCCCGGCATGAGGACTGCGACGCCTGTTTTATATAGCGGCCGCGACCTGCGCGCCCGGAAAAAGCTTGTCCGTATCCCCCGGGGCGGCTTGCGGTTTGTCTCCCTTTGTTCTATAATGTTTATCAAGGCAAGGTACAAGCGTCAAATTTACTTTCAGAAGGAGTTTTCGATATGTGCGGCAATAACTGCGGCGAGACCTCGCACGCGCACGACCAGCCCCACGAGCACGGGCACGCCCATATCCATGAGCACGCGCACGTGCATGACGGCGAGGCCGGGCATACCCACGCGCACCGGCATACCCACAGCCATGCGCACGCGCACGGGCAGGAACACAGCCACGAGCAGGATGCGCTTTCGGGTCACGGGCACAGCCACGGGCAGGACGCGCTGAAGGCGGACGAAAACCTCGCGCTCCTGAACTATATGATCGACCATAACCGGCACCACGGCGAGGATCTTCACGCGCTGTATCACGCGCTGGAGGCGGCCGGCAAAAAGGAAGCCGCGGCGCTTGTCTCAGAGGCGGCGGCAGTCTACGAAAAGGGCAACGGCCTGCTCGGGGCCGCGCTCAAGCTGCTTTAACCGGGCTTTTGATAAGCCTGCACGCCCGTTTTCGGGCGCGAAGCGCGCCCGCTTCGCTTCAACCGCGCTTCATGCGCACAAAGAGCCTGCCCTTTAATGGCCTGTTTGTATCTTGAACACAGCGAAAGGAATGAATTATTATGTGTCTTTCAACTGCTTA
The DNA here is from genome assembly GCA_031264545.1 of Oscillospiraceae bacterium. GTDB lineage: Bacteria > Bacillota > Clostridia > Oscillospirales > Oscillospiraceae > UBA2658. The sequence continues at coordinate 31,829 of JAISDV010000151.1, forward strand.
CGACATCGGCGGCGGGACTGAAAAGCTGATAGCCGACAGGGTGACCGGCATCAGCGTCGAGGAAGGGGCCGTCAGGCTCACCACCCTGCTCGGGACGCAGACGCTTGTCGAGGGCCGGCTGAAAAGCGTCGACCTGAACAGGAATGTCATACTCATCGAGGCAAAGCAGTAGGACCCGGCGCACGCCGGAAAACGAGGGAACGCGGCCAACGCCGCTCTCCGACAGGGAAACATGTAAGCGGAGCGACCGAAAGGTCGCTCCGCTTACGGTTTTCGCCGCTGATGACAGCGTTTACGCTTGAAATTCTTGACAAACGCCGCAATAAGGGGCATACTATTATCAAATCATGATTTGTAAAATCGTAATTTGAAAAGATGAGGTGCAGCCTATGTTTATCGGACGTGAGCAAGAGCTACGGTTTTTTGAGGACAAATATCACGCAAGCGGCGGGCAGCTGCTGATGCTTTACGGCCGGCGCAGGGTCGGCAAAACTGAACTGCTCCGTAAATTTTGCAAGGGCAAGCCTCATGTTTTCTACACCTGCCGTGAAGCAACGGACACGGAGCAAATCCGGGCATTTTCCGAGCGGGTGCTGTCCTCCGGTATTCCGGCGGCGAGATATATCAGCGTATTCCCCGATTGGGAAGCGGCATTGCGCGCAATTACCGAATTGCCGTCAAGCAGCGAAAAAAAGCTGCTGGTCATTGATGAGTTTCCATATATGTGTAAGGGCAATCCGTCTATCCCCTCGCTCCTGCAAAACCTATGGGATGAACTGCTCAAAGACCAAAACGTGATGCTTATCCTGTGCGGCAGCGCGATGAGTTTTATCGAAAAAGAACTGCTGTCGGAGAAAAAGCCGCTCTACGGACGCGCCACAGGGATTTATAAAATGAATGAAATGCCGTTCTATGACGCAATCAAGTTTTTCCCGAACTATGCTGATGAGGACAAGGTTTTGGCATATTCCGTGCTTGGCGGTATCCCGCATTATCTGCGCCAGTTTGACGAAAGGCTGTCACTTGATGACAATATCATAAAAAACGTCTTGACTAAGGGCTGTGTGCTGTACAGCGAGGTGGAGTTTCTGTTGCGTCAAGAATTGCGCGAAGCGGCGCTTTACAACACCCTTATTGAAGCGATTGCGCTTGGCAATACGCAGCTCAACGATATTTATACCAAAACCCAGATTGACAAAGCCAAAATCAGCGTTTACTTAAAAAACTTAATCGCGCTTGAAATCCTCCGGCGCGAATTTCCCGTGCTGTCCGGTGATAAGGAAAAAGCAGTCTCCGCGCGAGGCTTATACCGAATCACCGACAATTTTTTCCGCTTTTGGTTTAGGTTTGTATTCACAAGTCTGTCGGATTTGGAGGCCGGTGACGCCGAAGGCGTGTACAGGCACTTTGTATTTCCCCAGCTGAATGCGTTCGCCGCGCCTGTGTTTGAACACATCTGCAGAGCGTTTACCGCCAAGCAAAACCGCGAGGGCAGGCTGCCCTTCCGCGCCGTTAAGGTCGGGCGCTGGTGGGGCAAATCCGGCCGAATTGAAGTAACAGAAACAGGGAAAGTTAAGCGGGTTCCCTACGAAACGGAGATTGACGTAATGGCGGCGGACAAGGGCGCGAAGAATATTTTGCTCGGCGAATGCAAGTTTCGCAACTCAGAAATCACGCGGGGCGAATTTGAAAAGCTGGCTGAAAAATATGTGCCGGAGAAGGTAAAAATCTGTTATAGCCTCTTTTCCAAATCAGGCTTTTCGCAAAGGCTGATGGATGAAGCGCGTAAAAATCAAAGCCTTTCGCTTTATACGCTTGCCGATATTTTAAGAGGCTGACGCAGATCACCCGCCGGCTTACAATTCTATGCTGCCGGTTGCCACGTTGCGGCAGAAGGCCGCGTCGTGCTCGACAAAGAGCAGGGTCGGCCGGCAGTCCAGAATGAGCGCTTCCAGCTGCATACGCGAGATAACGTCGATATAATTGAGCGGCTCGTCCCAGACATAGAGGTGCGCCCGCTGCGAAAGGCTGCCCGCCAGAAGCGCCTTTTTCTTCATGCCCTCGCTGTAATCGGCCAGGTCCTTTTCAAAATCCGCCCGCGAGAGGCCGAGCTTCCTGAGCATCGCCCGAAAGAGGCTCGCGTCCAGCTCGCGTTCGCGCTCAAACGCGCCGAGACTGCCGGAAAGCCCGGCGCTGTCCTGCGGCACGCAGGAAACGACCAAGCCGGAGGCCATGAAAAAGGTGCCTTCGTCAGCGGACGCGCCGCCGCAAAAGAGCTTCAGCACGCTGGATTTGCCGCTGCCGTTTTTCCCGCACAGGGCGAGCCTGTCGCCCTGCCGGAGCGCAAAGCTCACGCCGGCGCAGGCCGTCCGCTCCCCATAGCGCAGCGAAACGTCCTTCAGCTCCGCGAGCCTTTCCGAGCGGAATTTCAGCGGCACGAGCTTGAGCGCCTCGCTGTCCTCCAGATTCCTGAGCAGCCCGGTTTTTTCCTCGAGCGCGTCCCGGCGGCGGTTTTCAATAGCCTTGGAGCGCTTCATCATTTTTGCGGATTTGTGCCCGATATAGCCGGTGTCCGGGCGCAGACCGGAATTTTTTGTCCCGTATTTCGTCTTTTCCACCCTGTCCGACCAGTCCGCCGTCCGCTTTACCGCGCCCTCCAGCCGTTTAATGTCCTTTTTCAGACGTTCATTTTTTTCAAGCTCAAAGCTGTCCTGAAGCGCCCGGCTGCGCTGCCAGGACGAGAAATTGCCCTTTTGGACCGTAATGTCCGCCCGGTCGATTGACAGCATGTGATCAACGCAGCCATCCAGGAAGTCCCGGTCGTGCGAGACGAGGATGAAACCCTTTTTGGCGTTCAGGTAGCGGCTCACGGCCTGCCTGCCCGCGAGATCGAGGTGGTTCGTCGGCTCGTCGATCAGCAGAAAGCCGCCGTCGCCCGCAAAGAGGACGGCGAGCGCGAGCTTTGTCTGCTCCCCATTGGAGAGCGTTGAAAACGGGCGCGCGAGCAGCTCGGGCGAGAGCCCGAGCAGGCCCGTCTCCCGCAGCAGCCGCCAGTCCTCATAAGCGCCGGCGGCGCTTCTCAGCGCTTCGGAAGCGGGTGCGCCGGGGTCGCGCGGCTCAAAGGGGAAATAGCGGAAATCGGCGTCCGCGCTGATCGTGCCCGCGCAGGGCAGCCGCCCGGCGAGGAGCTTCAGAAAGGTCGTCTTTCCGCGGCCGTTGCGCCCGGTGAAGCCGAGCTTCCAGTCCGTATCGAGGCGGAAGCTCACATTGTCAAAAATCATTTCGGGGCTGCCCTCATAGGCGAAGCTCAGATTTTTGACGTCTATCATCGACATGCCCATATCCTCCCGCGGAAAGCTGGCGCCATAGCGGCCGCATGGGCTATTATAGGCTGTTTTTTGCGCGTGGGCAAGCACTTTTCTCATAGAGCGGGAAAGCGTTCCGCCGCCGCGCCGTCTGTAAGGGCGACCGTCCCCGGTCGCCCGCCCCCCGCGTCCGCCGGTTGAATTTATGGCGCTCCTGTGGTATACTGGGCGCAAACGGCCAAGGTCCCATCCGCGCGCGCATGGCGGCGCCGTTAGGAAGTGAAGGAATGAAAATATCCACAAGGGGCCGGTATGCCCTGCGGCTTATGCTGGATCTGGCGCTCAACGACCGGGACCAGTATGTGACGATCAAAAGCGTCTCCGAGCGCCAGGCGGTCTCCGGAAAATACCTCGAGCAGATCATCTCCGTTCTCAGCCGGGCGGGCTATGTGCGGAGCGTGCGCGGCGCGCTGGGCGGCTATAAGCTCGCCTACCCCGCCGGAGACTATACCGTCGGGATGATCCTGCGCCTGATCGAAGGGAGCCTCGCGCCCGTCGCCTGCATGGAGGACGACCCGAACCAATGTCCGCGCCACGAAAGCTGCGTGACCCTGAACGTGTGGCGGAAAATCGACCGGGCGGTGAGCGGGGTGGTGGACAATATCACCCTCGCGGACCTCGCGGCGGAGCAGCGGGCGTCTCAAGCTTGAATATAGGCTTTTAATCCACGGCCGCCGCCCGCGTCCGTGGATTTTCGGCGCTTATATGAAAAGACGCTTGACAAGCGCGCGGAGATACGCTAATATAGAATTCATACTAAAGTTGTATGAATTCAGGTTAAAAAAAGGGGGCGCAGCCGCGTGTATTCGGTCGTTTTCAAAATGCTTCGGCACAACTTCAGGTTCGGACGAATGTGCGGCCGTAAGCAGTCTTAACGTATTCGAAAAAAGAAAGTAAAGAAAGAAGGCTTACAATGTCAGCCAGACAATATAAATTCGAGACGCTCCAGCTCCATGTGGGGCAGGAGCAGCCGGACCCCGCCTCCGACGCGCGCGCGGTCCCCATTTACCAGACCAGCTCCTATGTTTTCAAGAATTCGGCCCATGCCGCCGCGCGCTTCGGCCTGGCCGATCCGGGCAATATCTACAGCAGACTGACAAACTCCACGCAGGATGTCTTTGAAAAGCGGATAGCGGCGCTCGAGGGCGGCGTCGCGGCGCTGGCCGTCGCCTCCGGCGCGGCCGCCGTGACCTATGCCATCCTGAATCTGGCCGGGGCCGGCGACCATATCGTCTCGGCAAAAACCATCTACGGCGGGACCTATAATCTCCTGAAACACACGCTGCCGCAGTACGGCATCACGACGCGCTTTGTCGACCCCGCGGAGGCGGGCGCGTTTGAAAAGGCGATACAGCCCAATACAAAGGCCGTCTTTATCGAGACGCTGGGCAACCCGAATTCCGACGTCATCGACATAGAGAAGCTGGCTCAAACCGTCCACGCGCACAAAATTCCGCTTATCGTCGACAACACCTTTGCCACGCCCTACCTGGTCCGCCCCTTTGAATACGGGGCCGACATCGTTGTGCATTCGGCCACGAAATTCATCGGCGGCCACGGCACGGCCATCGGCGGCGTGATCGTCGACGGCGGAAGCTTCGACTGGGCGGGCAGCGGGAAATTCCCCGGCCTGACCGAGCCGAACCCGAGCTATCACGGCATCAGCTTTGCCCAAGCGGGCGGCGCCGCGGCCTACGCCCTGCGGGCGCGGGCCATCCTGCTGCGCGACACGGGCGCGACGCTCGCCCCCGTTCATGCCTTCATCTTCCTGCAGGGGCTGGAGACGCTCTCCCTGCGCGTCGAGCGCCATGTTGAGAACGCGCTGAAGGTCGTCGACTTCCTCTCGAACCACCCGAAGGTGCTCAGGGTCAATCACCCCGCGCTGAGCGGGCACCCCGATCACGCGCTTTACGAGAAATATTTCCCCCGAGGCGGCGGCTCCATCTTCACCTTCGAGATCGCGGGCGGCGCGGAGGCGGCGCAGGCGTTTATCGACCGGCTCGAGCTGTTTTCCCTGCTCGCGAACGTCGCGGACGCGAAATCGCTCGTGATCCATCCGGCCAGCACGACCCATTCGCAGCTCAGCGAGGCGGAGCTTGCAGACCAGGGCATCAAGCCCAATACGGTCAGGCTTTCCGTCGGCTTGGAGCATATCGACGATCTCCTCGCCGATCTGGCCCGGGCGTTCTGAGCCCGGCCGCGGGACCCGCGTCCGGCGTTTACGGTCAAGGAACAGCGCTATGGAAAGACCGCGTTTCAGCGTCCGCTGAAACGCGGTCTTTCCTGTCGGAGCCCGGGATTGTTACGGTTATGTAACAAACGCGGGGGAGCGCTTGACCGATACCGCCAAAGGTGTTAACATAATGGCTGTAATTGGCAGGGGCGCCTTGCCCGTTCCCCCGGTACCGCCGCGCGATGGTTGGCCATGGATATCCGAATCATCGGGCGTTTGTACATATTCCGGCCCCGGAAAGGGGTACTATATTAAAGGAGGAGATTCATAGAATGAAATCTCTGAACAGAACGCTCAGTCTCACGCTTGTTCTGGTTCTGGTGCTCGGCCTGGTCGGCGTCGCTTCCGCGTCGTCCTTCACTGACGATGCCAGCATCCAGTACAATGAGGCGGTCGATGTCATGACCGGCATCGGAGCGATCAACGGCATGGGCGACGGGACTTTCGCGCCCAAGGGCAATCTCACCCGCGCGCAGGCGGCCAAGCTGGTCGCTTATACCGTGCTCGGCGCGGATATTGCCGAGATCCTGCCCGTCAAGGCGTCCACCTTCAAGGACGTCGACGTAAACGCCTACGCGTGGGCGATCCCCAGCATTGAGTATCTCGTCAACGAGGGCGTCATCAACGGCTTGGGCGACGGGACCTTTGACCCCAACGGCAACGTCACCGGCTACCAGCTGGCCAAGATGCTGCTCGTCGCGCTCGGCATCAAGGGTGAGTTCACAGGCGCGTCCTGGGAGCTCAACACCGCGATCGCGGCGAATAAGGCCGGACTGCTCACCGGCAGTAAGGCGACCAGCTTCACGGCCGCCGCTACCCGCGAGGAAGCCGCGCTCTACTGCTTCAATGCCATCCTCTACAGCCCGACGGCCACGGCCGGCAATCAGATTTGGGGAATCGTTGACTGGGATGTCAGCGGAGCTAATCCTCTTCCCATTTATGGCTGGGTTCAGGTTCCCACTGTTACTACCGGCTCCATCGCGGACTCCGTTTACGGGTTAATCTCTGATGAGGGTGTCGATGATTTCGGTCGTCCTGACTTCCGTCTCTGGGCTTACAAGAATGAGGTCATTTCCCTCCATCAGACCGTCGCGCCCAAGCTGACTTATACGACGGCGGTCTCCGGCGCGAAGATCTTTGCCGACCTGAAGCTCTCCCGCAACGTAGTGGCAGTCACCTATGAAGATACCTGGGTTACCAACGGTACTTTTAACGTCTTCTATAACAACACCGCGGCCACTATCGGCGGCAACGGCGCGCTGACTGAGGTCTATGTCGATTCCGCCACCGGCGGCATCATCATTGTCGTCGTCAACACTTACGTTGGAACGGTCACTGCCGTCACTGCGGCCACCGCTGTTTCCAAGGCGAGCGTCACTGTCACCGCAAATGCCGCCGCTAAGATCGACAACGCCTTTGTTTCTGGTGAGATCGAGGCAAGCGGATATAAGGTCAATGACGTTGTGCTTTATACTGTCGCCAAGACCAGCCTTAATCCTAACTTTGAGGTCGAGTCTGTCGAAGCGGCCGAAGCTGAGACCTTGACGGCCAGCTCCTATATCGCCGGTGTCAGCTTTGTTGCCGGCGGCGCCACGTATCAGTACAGTGCGAAAAAAGCTCAGACCATTGCCGACTTCGCCCCGCACACCGTCTATTTTGACGGCAACGGCTATGTCATCGACTACACTGGCGCGAATGTTCCCACAAACTACGCGATCGTTCTCGCGGCGGGCATAACCGAAGACGGACTTGGCGGTCAGACTTTCAACGTCCAGCTCCTCAAGTCCGACGGTACGACCGAGGTCGTGAAGGGTAATGTCAATTACCCAGCAGCTCAATGGGTCGGCAAGATCGTGACCACCGCTGTCAACGCGACCACCGGCGTTTACACGCTGACCGACCCGGCCAGCAGTGACTACTCTGGGGAGGTTATAAGTCTCAGGACTGGGGTTTCCCGCTTCACTTGGGACGGTGATCCTTTCTATGCAAATGCGAACACCCTCTTCCTGGTCCGCTCCGGCGCTGGACCTTTCACCTACCAGGCTTACACCGGTGTCACCAGTGTGCCCGCCATCTCCGGCAACGCTACCGGCGAGGTCGTCGTAAATAACGGCATTGCCTCGGTTGTGTATATCACCAACGGCGTCATCGAGGGTACTTCTGCCGGCGCCATATACCTCACCGGAACCTATACGACCGTTCATATCTCTGGCGGCCAATACTACGTTTCCAACGCGATCGTGGACGGCGTCGTTAAGACGCTCGACCTGGCCGCCGTGCCTGTCCAGGGTCTCTACACCGGCATTACCTATAACGCCAACAACATCGGCACTATCGGCGCTGCCGCGACAACGGCACCTGATTCCCCCGCAACCGGCACGGTCGCCGCGGCCAACGGCGTCGTCGGACTCGGCAATAATCCCTACTACACCTACACGGCTGATTGCGCGGTGTACTACGTCTCTACGACCGGCATCGGCTCCGTTTCCAGCATCGCCGGCCTGTTGACCGACGCGAACGACATCGCTATCTTTACCGTCAACGCGCTCGGCCAGGTCACGTCGATCTACGTCCAAACTGTAGCCTGAACGTAACCGTATAAACCAATAAGCCAGCCTGAGTCTCAGGCAAGCTTTACAAACAGCAAAGGGCCCCCTCTCACGAGGGGGTCCTTTGCACCGCCCGTCCCGCGGCGCTGTTCAAAACCTGAATTTATAGCGCGAAACGCCGTCTAAGCGGCTATTTTTCGCCGTTCCGCGTTAAGTTTTCTTGAAATACAGCTAAGTATTCCCGCAAAAATTTGCCTCGCCTGGCAACCCCCCGGCGTGCCTATCCGGTATTCCTCGATATGAATACAGGTTCTTACTATTGCCCTTGCCGGAACGGCTGTAATCGTGTATGATATTAGGGTCTTGAAGGGGGGCTGTTATCTGTGGCGGACAATCATAAAATTCAATTATTTGAAGATCGGCGCATACGCACTGCATGTGACGAGGAAAAATAGGAATGGTACTTTTCCGTCGTCGACGTGGTCGAGGTACTGACCGGCACTGAGAACCCGCGCCGTTATTGGAGTGACCTGA
>JAISDV010000007.1 GCA_031264545.1 Oscillospiraceae bacterium
ATTTGCATAAGCTGTCAAAGCTGCTTCTTTCACAGCTTTGCCATACATTGTTTAATTTACAAGGTACACTCCCGGCCTTCGCCGGTCCGCACTCATTCGCGGAATCTTAATCTACCACACTCACCTGCCTCCTGTCAACCCCCTTTTTAAATACTCACCGTAATTTTTGCGGAATTCCTTCGCCGCTTGTATAATTTCAAATGTATATTGATTAAATCAGCAGAGCGATATATACTCTTTTATATTATCGTATTTATTCAAGTATTTCCCGAACGGAGAGGTCTTATGCCTATACGAATTCCGGATTCGCTTCCGGCGAGAACAACCCTTGAAAAAGAGAATATCTTCGTTATGACACAGTACCGCGCGCTGCATCAGGATATCCGTCCGCTTAAGCTTCTCATCCTGAACCTGATGCCCACGAAGATCGTCACGGAAACGCAGTTGCTGCGAAAGCTCTCCAATACGCCGCTTCAGGTCGAGATCGAGCTGCTCCGCACGGTCAGCCACGACGCCAGAAATATCGATTCCGACCACCTCGAGTCGTTTTACGTCTCCCTTGTGGACATTCGGGACAGATTTTACGATGGCATGATCATCACTGGCGCGCCGGTCGAAAATCTCGACTTTACCGACGTCGATTACTGGCCGGAACTGTGCGAGATCATGGCGTGGTCGAAAACGCATGTTCACAGCACCTTCCACATCTGCTGGGGTGCGCAGGCCGGACTGTATTACCATTACGGTATTCAGAAATACGCGTTGCCAAAAAAGCTCTCGGGCATTTACAGCCACCGCATTTTAAAGCCCAACTCTCCCTTCTTCCGCGGTTTCGACGACTGCTTTAACGCGCCGCACTCGCGCTATACGGCGGTCCGTCAGGACGACATTGAAAAGCTGCCGGATCTTGAATTACTTGCCGTTTCAGACGAAGCCGGCGTTTTCGCCGTCAAAAATCACCGCAGCCGCCAGTTCTTTGTTTTCGGGCATCCGGAATACGACCGGGACACGCTTGCGCTCGAATACAGGCGAGACGCCGGAGAGGGGCTAAAGCCCGATGTCCCCGCCCACTACTTCCCGGACGACGATCCGACAAGAGCGCCTGTCGTAACCTGGCGGGCGGCAGCCCAGCTCATGTATACGAACTGGCTTAACTATTACGTCTACCAGACGACGCCCTACGCCATCAATACCATCAATCCTGAGATGGCGGGCGAGGAGCCGGACGACGCTTCGGAGCGCGGCGGCCTGTAAACGCAGCGGCCGGGCAGTTTATAATCCGAAGCTGCCCGGTAGACGGAGGCGCCCTTATATCCCGGGCGCTTTCGAGGCTCAGCCGCGCTTAAGCGCAAAATCTATGCTTACCGATGACAACAATCAGCGGCCTTGACCAGATCCACTTGCTGGTCGCTGTGACCGGATTGAAATAATACAGAGCGCCGCCGCTGGGGTCGACGCCGTTGAGCGCGTCCCGCGCGGCGCGGTATGCGCTTTCAGCCACCGGCTCGTTAAACTGCCCGTCCTGGATACAGGTAAAAGCGCCGTGCTGGTAGATCACGCCGGAAAGCGTGTCCGGGAAAACGGGACTGTCTACCCTGTTGAGAACGACCGCGCCGACGGCGACCTGCCCGGCGTACGGTTCGCCGCGGGCTTCGGCTGAAATCAGACGTGCCAGAAGCGCGGAGTCTCCTGAATCGGCACTCTGTGTCGCGCTTTGGACCGAAATCCCCATTGCCTTGAGCGTCGCCGGGCCGACCTTGCCGTCCGCCGTCAGGCCGCGGGCCTTTTGAAAGTTCTTGACCGCCGTTTCTGTGGCGCTGCCGAAGGCCCCGTCGACAGAGCCCGTGTAAAAACCCTGATCCTTCAGCACCGTTTGTATCTGGCTGACCGTGCCGCCGGAGGAGCCTTTCTTATATGCTGCGGCGTCCGCCCTTTCGATAAGCGCTATTGCCGCGAGATTCAAAGCAAAGACCGCCGCCAGCGCAAGACATATTTTTTTCCTATTCATAAGGCTTTTCCTCCTGTAAATTACCATTGCAGCCCGCGGCTTCGCAAACCGGATGCGGGCACGCATATAAAAGCTCCTCCGCAGACCTCAGTGATAGTCTGCGGAGGAGCCGAGTTCCCTATTCCGCTTTACAGCTTGTAAATACTGCTAATGATGTTTATTCGCGATTTCATCTTCAAGTCTTGCGGTAAAGTCCGCAAGCGTCATCGTGCCTTCGTCGCCGCCTGCGCGTGTACGCACTGAGAGGCTTCCTGTCTCCGTCTCCTTATCGCCGAGTACAAGCATATAGGGAATTTTACGGAGCTGCGCCTCACGGATTTTATAACCGATCTTTTCACTCCTGTAATCGGCCTCGACGCGGAAGCCGGCATTTGAAAGCGTCTGATAAACGCGCTCCGCGTAATCGCGTGAACGGTCTGTGATCGGCAGGACTGTAACCTGTACCGGCGAGAGCCAAAGCGGGAAAGCGCCCGCAAAGTGCTCGGTGAGGATGCCGATGAAACGCTCAATAGAGCCGAAAGCGACGGTGTGGATCATGATCGGACGGTGTTTCTCGCCGTCAGCGCCCGTATATTCCAGTTCAAAACGTTCGGGCATTTGGAAATCGAGCTGAATCGTGCCGCATTGCCAAGTCCGGCCAATCGCGTCCTCAAGATGGAAGTCGATTTTCGGGCCGTAGAACGCGCCGTCTCCGGGATTGACGATATATTCCCTGCCGGTTCCGTCGAGCACTTCCCTGAGTACGCCTTCACTGTATTCACGCACTTCTTTACTGCCAATGAAATTCTCCGGGCAGGTGGAAAGCTCAATATGGTACTGAAAACCGAACAGGCTGTAAATGCTGTCGATCTTATTGATGACGCCGAGTATCTCCGTGTGCATTTGTTCCCTTGTCATGAAGATATGCGCGTCATCCTGCGTGAAACAGCGCACGCGCATCAATCCATGCAGCGCGCCGGAAAGCTCGTGCCGGTGTACTACGCCCAGCTCGCCCATTCGCAGGGGCAGGTCTTTGTATGACCAGGGACGGCGCTTATAGGCCAGCATCGCGCCTGGGCAGTTCATGGGTTTGATAGCGTAGTCCTCTCCGTCAATTTTGGTGAAATACATGTTGTTCTGGTAGTGATCCCAATGGCCGCTGCGGTGCCATAGTTCCTCATTTAAGATCATCGGGGTCTTGATTTCCTGATAGCCGCACTGCCTGTGCAAATCGCGCCAGTAAGCTTCCAGCGCGTTGCGCAGTACCATGCCATTGGGCAGGAAGAAGGGGAAGCCCGGCCCCTCGTCCGTGAGCATAAAGAGATCAAGCTCGCGCCCAAGCTTCCGGTGATCGCGCTTCTTCGCCTCCTCCATACGGAACAGATAAGCGTCCAGTTCCTCTTTTTTTTGGAAGCAGGTGCCGTAGATGCGCTGGAGCATCTTTCGGGCGGCGTCGCCGCGCCAGTAAGCGCCTGTACAGCTCGTGAGCTTGACGGCGTTGCCCTTGACGCGGCCTGTACTATCCATATGTGGACCGGCGCAGAGGTCTGTAAATTCACCCTGTTTGTAAAAGCTGATCGCTGAATTGTCCGGCAAATCGTTTATCAGTTCAACTTTATAAGGCTCGTCCTTCATCAGCGCAAGCGCTTCCGCGCGGGAAAGCTCAAAGCGTTCGATCGGCAGCTTTTCCTTACAGATTTTGCGCATTTCGGCTTCGAGGCTTTCAAGAAGCTCCGGCGTGAATACCGTTTCGGAATCCACGTCATAGTAAAAACCGTCCTCAATGGCGGGACCGATGGCGAGCTTTGTATCGGGATAAAGCCTTTTTATCGCCTGCGCGAGAATATGCGCCGTTGTGTGCCGGTAAGCGTGCTTGAACTCAGGATTTTCAAAGGTGTAGTTATTGTCTTCCATTATTTATCTATCTCCATTTTTAAGAGAGAACTTTCATCAACTATGAGCAAGGAAAAGCCTTTTCATATCGTTTTCCCAAGGCGTTTTCTTATGTCCCATCATCCACTTTTCATATACGCCATATCTGATTTCAGATGCCTCGCAG
>JAISDV010000028.1 GCA_031264545.1 Oscillospiraceae bacterium
ACCGGAAGCGCCCGGACGTGAATTTTATTACCTGGTGCGGAAGCGGACCCGTCGTCGCGGCCTCCGCGGCCAAGACCCCGCTTTTTGCCATGCTGGACGACTTCGCACAGCTTGCGGGAAGGCATATCCTCTGCGCTGACGGAACAGGGGCGGAGGCTGTGACCGCCGCGCTCGGAAAACGCGCGGGCGTGCTTGTGCCCGGCTGCGGCGCGCTCTGCTGCGAAAAAACGGCGTCCGATGTACAGGCGGTCGCGCTTGTTATGGAGAAGAATGCCTATGCGCAGGTCGCAGCCGCGCTTCAGGGTACGCCGCGCCATCTTTCGGCGTTTGACTGTTTCCTCATGAGAGCCGTTTACAAGCTCAGCTATTCTAAGAAAGCGTAACCCGCAGGCTTACAGTGCGGAAACGATACAAAGGAACGGCCAATTTTCCGTATGCGCCGCATTTCCGCCGCCGGAGGCTGGTGTACAGCCCTCGTATGCGTTAATTGCCTTGCAGCTTGACATACCCCGTCTTTTCCACGAGACTTTGCCCCTGCGCGGACAGAATCCAGTCAATCAACCTTTGAGCGTTCCCGGCAACCGCCTTATCTTTATCGGTTTTGTATTCACGCTTAGCGACAGTCACGGCATAAAAGTCAGCGGCAAAGGGATATGTCCCATCCGCGATGGTCTGTGTTGTGGGCGCTACGCCGTCTATAGCGAGCAGCTTCACTTTTTTCATCTCCGCGTCGTTCAGCATGCTCCGGATGTAATAACGGAAGGAATAGCCGATTGCGTTTTTGTAGTTCTTATAATCGGCGATGGCTGTGTACAAGCCCATCATCATTGAATAGATTTGGGTCTCCTTCGGTTCGATTATCGGTGTGCCGCCCATGATCCTCTGTAAGGCGGTCTGGCTTCCGGAACCCTCCGGGCGCTGGTAGGCTTCGATATTGCCCTTGACGCTGCCCTGATCTATGCCGCTCCAGTCGGTTATTTTGCCGGAGTAAACGGCGCGGACCTCGTCCTGCGTGAGCCCGTCGATTTTGTTCCTGCTGTTCACGAGAAAGACGAAAGCCTCACTGCCAATAGGCGTGAGTTTGAGTTCCAGACCCCTGTTTTCAGCCATTCGGCGCTGTTCTCCGGAAACGTCCATCAGGAATACGACATCGGCGTCGCCGTTCAGCAAATTCTCAAACGCGCCCTGGGTGCGGCTGCAAACGACGGGAGATGCGCTGGCTATCTCATTCCGAAGCTGTTCTTCCGCAAAAGTATCCTCCGGAGCCAAAGCGTATTTTTGCGTGTATTCCTCGTAGGTCAGCCCGTAGTCGCCCAGATTGTCAGACCAATGATAATTGTCGCCCGCAGGATATGTCGCTTGGACAAAAGCGGCATAGAGCGGATATAAAGCAGTCGCGCCGTCAAGCCGCGGCAGATTTTCTGACAGCGTCAGCGCAGACGGTTCGTCGAGATTTGCCAAAAGAGAAGCTTCGTCAAACGGCTTGTATTGACGCAGGCTTATTTCGTTGTCGCCTTCCGGCACTTCCAAAACGCTGTTCTCATAAGCCTGGATTCCCGCAACCGAGCCTGTCACCATGACAAGGACCGCCGCAAGCGAGATGGCGGCGACTCGGCGAGGCTTAACGGCAAACGGTTTCCAAATCAACAGCAAGCACAAAAGGAGCAGCCCGCCGCATATTACGAACGTCAGCCAGAGCGCCGCCGTTCCGAAAATTTGTCTGACCGGGCCGGAATCGGCGAACAGTTCCATAAACAGCCACAGGATGAAAAACATTTCGGCGCAGAGTATGCTGCCGCCTATCCTGCCGGCAATCTTATTCTTCGTCGCAATCCCCGCTATCCAGGCCGTAAGCGGCAGGCCGACGAATAAAATGATAATTCCTCTCCAAGGCATGGTCAATTACTCCGATTCTTTAGCATAGTGGCCTTCAAAGCCGCGAAATCCGTTCTCCTTGTCCTCGTCCCCGTGCCGGATAATCGGCGCATGTTTTGTTCGCACGGAGTTTTTGCCCTTTTTGATAGTTCGACGCCGCAAGGCGAACACCGTGTCAGCCTTTTTGCAGTATTATAACCGATGTATGCGTATAAAAGATAGTTCCTATGGAACTATCTTTTTATAGCTTTCCGCGGGAACGCTATAAAAATTGCCATGCGGCGCTTGCCGCGCCGCGGCATTAAATCCAAGCGCGTGCGCACGCAGCGCGCACATGCGCGTAAAAAATAGTTCCTGTGGAACTATTTTTTTTAGCTTACCATGGGTATGCAGTGTTTCTAATCATTCGGATGATTACAGATATTTGTGCTCATTCCACAATTATTTCGAACTTTTCAATGCAACATGTTCAGAAAAAGATTGAAATATGACCACACATCGGTTATCATTGTAAAGGCTGAGAATATCGCTCAGCAGAGGAAAATGTGAGGAGTGAAGAATTCATGCAGAATTTGTTCGGGATAGGCTTTGCCGGCGCATTCATCGCCCTGCTGTACGCCTATGTTCAGAGCCGCAGGGTACTGTCGTTTTCCGAAGGGAACGACAGTATGCAAAAAATCGCCGCAGCGATACGAAAGGGTGCCAACGCTTATCTCAGGCGCCAGTACAGGGCTGTCGGCGCTTTTTTTGCGGTTGTGGCCGTCCTGCTCGGCGTATTTGCCTATCTTGGAATGGTTTCAAAATTCGTCCCGTTCGCGTTTATTACCGGAGGCATCTATTCCTCTCTTGCCGGATTCATCGGTATGAAGATCGCAACGGCGGCCAACGCGCGCACAGCCAACGCGGCGAGCGAAAGCCTCAACAAGGGGCTGAAGGTCGCCTTTTCGTCCGGCTCGGTTATGGGCTTCACGGTCGTAGGGCTGGGTGTGCTTGACATCACCGTATGGCTCATGATCCTCTGTTACGGCTTCCGCTGCGGCGCCGGCGAAACCGCAAACACGATGGTCATGTTCGGAATGGGTGCTTCCATGGCCGCTCTTTTCGCCCGTGTGGGCGGCGGGATTTTTACGAAGGCCGCTGATGTCGGCGCTGACCTTGTCGGGAAGGTCGAAGCGGGCATTCCCGAGGATGATCCGAGAAATCCCGCTACCATAGCGGACAACGTCGGAGATAATGTCGGAGACGTGGCAGGGATGGGCGCAGATCTCTATGAGAGCTATGTCGGTTCGATACTCGCGACTTTTGCCATCGGCGCCACGGCGGGTTACAGTTGGAACGGCATGTTCCTGTCGCTTGCGCTCGCCGTCGTCGGCATACTCTGCTCCGCGGTCGGCACGCTGTTCATACGGACAGGCGAAAAAGCCTCGCAAAGGGAGCTGCTCACAACGCTCCGCAAGGGCACATACATCGCCGCGGGTTTAGCCGCTCTCGCCGCCGTGCCCCTCTCCTATCTCATCATGAAAGATATTGAGGGCGCGAACTGGTGGGGTATATTGATCGCGATCTTCAGCGGACTGATCGGCGGCTGCCTGATCGGATATTTTACGGAATATTATACCTCTGATACATACAAGCCGACGCAAGAGCTGGCAAGGGCCTCGGAGACCGGTGCGGCCACAGTCATTATCGGCGGCATATCCCTGGGGCTTAAATCGACCCTTGCGCCTGTGCTGACCGTAAGCGCCGCTGTCATTATCAGCTTTCTGGCCGCGGGCGGAACGCTTGTAACCGCCTCCGAAGGATACGGCGTCTGCTTCAGCCGCGGGCTTTTCGGCATCGGCATCGCCGCAGTCGGTATGCTCTCAACGCTGGGCATCACACTTGCAACCGACGCCTATGGCCCGGTCGCCGACAATGCGGGCGGCATCGCCGAAATGGCCGGTCTCCCAAAAGAGGTGCGCGAGCGCACTGACGCGCTTGACAGCCTCGGAAATACGACCGCTGCGACCGGCAAGGGCTTTGCTATCGGTTCAGCCGCGCTTACAGCCCTCGCGCTGCTTGTTTCCTATATCGATATCGCCAAATCCAAGCTTTCCTATACGCTCGATCTTTCGTTAACGAACCCTTCTGTCCTTATCGGACTTTTTATGGGCGCAATGCTGGTCCTCGTTTTCAGTGCGCTTACGATGAACGCTGTCCGCCGCGCCGCGGAAAATATCGTGGTCGAGGTGCGCCGTCAGTTCAGGGAGATCAAGGGACTTATGACCGGCGAGGCAGTTCCCGACTACGAATGCTGTGTCGACCTCTGTACAAAGGGCGCACTGCATGAAATGGTAAAGCCTTCCGTAATCGCCGTCCTTGTACCCATCGTTACCGGCCTGATCCTCGGTGTTGAAGGCGTTGTCGGCCTATTGGCAAGCACGACGGTCGTGGGATTCGTCATGGCGGTCTTTATGTCCAACGCCGGCGGCGCCTGGGATAACGCGAAAAAGTATGTCGAATCGGGCAATCATCGCGGAAAGGGCAGCGAATGCCATAAGGCTGCCGTCATCGGCGACACCGTAGGCGATCCCTTTAAGGACACGGCCGGTCCAAGCCTGAATATCCTGATAAAGCTCTGCTCCACGGTTTCGATCGTGTTCTGTGGAATCGTTGCCGCATATTCTATCTTCTGAAAAAACATTTCCCATTTATATACGCAGCGAATCAAAGGGGCGTGCCGCAAAACGTTTTTCAAAAACGTAGAGCGGCACGCTCAAATTATGTGGCGGGCGGCGGGGGTTCCGGAGACGGTGGCGGTCTGACGGCGGAGGGGCAGGCGGCGTTGGAAGCTTTCCAGAACGGCGACCACAGCGACGCGGTAATCAAAACGTTGATCGGCGCGGGCTATACCCAGAAAACCATTGAGGAAAACGGTTACACGGGGAACTATTTCAAGAAAGATCCCGGCAAGCCGACGCCCGCGCCGGCGGCGCAGACCGGGCTTCCGGACTTTGGCAGCTCGGCGGTAGCCACCGTGAACGCCGGCGTCCAGAACGGTCATAGTCCGCAGGAGGTCATAACGGCCGCGAAGAAGGATCTCGCGAGCGGGAAAATCACACAGAAGCAGTATAACGCCATTGTCGACGCGGCGCTGAGGTTCGGCACATACAAGACCCAGTAAGGAGCCCTATATGAGCAGTGTAAAACCGATCATAACCGACGGCGCGCTCGGCGCTATTATCCAAGGTACAGCCAAAAAAGAGGATCTGACGAGGACCTACGACCGAAGCACGCAGACGCGCCGTGAAAACATCGCTCAGCCGATCGTCACAGACGGCGCGATCGGCGCTATTATCGGCTACACGGCCAAGAAAACGGCTAAGACGCCGCAGCGGGAGCGGGAGCGCGTGCTTATGGCGCTCACGCCGAAACAGGCGGCTGAGCGGGAACGGGCGCGGGCGCAGACGTTCTCGGAGGAGCTTACGCGGTG
>JAISDV010000067.1 GCA_031264545.1 Oscillospiraceae bacterium
CGCCCGGCTGTCCCACGCAATCGTCAGATAACGTTCCATGCGCCGCATATTGAAATCGGCGTTCAGCGACATACAGAGAAACAGCGTGTCTATATTGGCCGCGATGACCTGTTGCTCGTTCGCCGTCCCCGCGGATTTGCGGACAAAGGCGCTTTTTCGGCTCAAAACACAGTGGATGACGGCGTTACCGCTGTCCGCGTCCTGCCTGTCAATCATCACCCAGTCGCCGACTGCGGGAAAGTCTATGCCGCCATCCGCGCCATGCTGTAATCTACCGGAAACCGCGCCGAACATCTCACTTTTCTCAGAAACGAGGCGGTATAAGTTCTTATGCTGCTCCGTGACCCTCGCAGGATGCAGTCCGGGATACATGGACGCTTCCTGTTCAAAACGGCCGTTCAGACCGTAGCTTTTTAAACAAACATTCATAATGTCCTTTCCCCTAAACCGCGTACATACTCTGTCAACGGATAGATAGACGCTTTATCGGTAAAATCGACCTTGCCGCCATATGTATCGGCAAAGACCCGTTCTTCCGTGGGAAGCTCCGCTTTTGTCTTTTTGCCGATGGTCATCTTCTTCATCATCACCATCGCGCCCTTGTGCAAAAGACCGAGTTTACCGTAATCTATGCCGCCCCGCAGGTGGAACACTTTCGCTCCCCGCGGCAAGCCTTGCGGGAAACTCCTGTTCAGGATAGGCGAGTAGTCGGTTACGGCGGGATCGGTAAGACCTACGGTAAACAACACGAGGCTCTCGCAGGGGTTTTTCGCGATCAGGTCCGCGCCGAGGATGCCGCCCGCGTACAAGCCGCCTCCGTAAATGACAAGGCCGTATTTGCTGAGCAGGGACGAACGCGCGTCTTTGCGCTCTGTAAGCTCCGCACCGAGTTCTTCCGCAATCCACTCGGCGTATCTCTTCGTCGCGCCGTAATGTGATTGATAAATTACCGCTGTTTTCTTATTCATTACCCGTTCTCTCCTGATTGAATGGCGTTTTCAATAGCCTTCAAAGTCGCTTTACTGCTGGTGGTCACCCCTGAAACAGCGTCTAAGTTCAGCGATTCCATAAAATAAGCTATGTGCTTCTCGACCATTTGGATAGCGTTTTCTTTGTTTTCCATGCCATCGCAAAGGTTCATCATCATATAGATGGGAGCGAAATATTCCAACGCGAGGATTTGAGGGTCTTTGTCGCTGCCGGGGGACAATTCCGTCATTTCCCTCATCAAGTCCTGTGTGTAGGCGATAACGCCGCCCGTCAGGTATTGACGCAGCAAATTCGCCATATCCCGATTCCGATATTGCTCAAGCGTCAGCATTTTGCGGAACGAGGAAGCGAATTCATCTTCCGTCCAATACCTGAACTGCGCAATACTAAACGTTTTGATTTTTTCCATCGACGTATTGCGGTACGCTTCCGCCGTACCTATGGAAAAACTCCTTTCGGGAACGCCAAATTCCTTGGCGCGTTCCATATCCCGTTCCCGCATATGCGCAACAATGCTGTCGAAAATATCTCTTTTATTCTTATAGTGCTTATAGAGCGCGCCTTTTGTTATTCCAAGCCGCCCCGCGATCGCGCTTACGGAAACCGCCTCATAACCGTCTTTCGCGAACAGCTTCAGCGCCGCCAGCATAATCCGTTCCTTTGTAGTCCGCATATTTACAACCTCCTTGCAGTAAACGAACGTTTACAATTATTATGGTAAACGTTCGTTTACTTGTCAAGTGATTTTCTTTTCCTTCTCACCCAACAGGTTGCCCACATGCCTGGTTTCAAAAAACATATCACGGTTGTACGCCACCACGATTGCCGCCGCAATGAACAGTACGACAGTTTCCACGCATTTTGTGGTCTGCGTCATCGCGATTTTTTCCTGCAAAAAGTTCACGAAAAAATGGAATATCATGCAGGCAAGAATGCTTCGATGATTCTTGACATAAACCCATGTGAACAGGAATCCGATCGGCATGACGGAGACGAAGAAGTTCACCATGAACCACGGGCTTTGGGCGAGAATGTTGTAGTGGTACGTATCCGGAATGAGGAACAGCGGCATATGCCACAGTCCCCATACCAGGCCGAAAACCACAGATTCTTTGACCCAACTGCAATAGGCGGCGATGGAATCCTCCGCGTAGCCGCGCCATCCCAGTTCTTCAAACAAAGCGGCCAAGATGATGGTAAGCAGAGCGGAGCCTCCAGCCGAAAACGAAAAATCCGCGACAGCAAATTGATTTAGCGACTGCCCGAACAGCGTTGAGAGCAAAATCGAAACTACGATAATCACGAAAAATACCGCTATGGATATAATGACATTCGACGGCTTGACCCGAAACAATCCTATGAGCTTATTTCTTAAATCGCGTTTTAAAGCCTTGCTTCCTGAAAGCAAAACGGTGAACATCGCCGTAACTGACGGTACGATGAGTCCGAGCAGCATAAGCGCCATGCCCGTACCTTCATCCCCGCCGTGCCGCACAATATAGGCCGCCGCGAACCAGAACAGCCAAGTGAAAATAAACGCGGTCACGTAAAAACGAACCGGCCTGTAACGATATGTTTGATTTTTCATGTATGAAATTCTCCCTTAAATATTATTTTCCCAACGAAAGCTATAATCAGCGTAAACGTGCCGGCGAGCAGCAGAGGTACACAAACAGCGCCGCTAAAACCTTGAAACGCGCCGCCGTACAGAAGCTGTCCTATCGGAGCCGCGCATTGGGCGACCGCCTGTATGATCGCCATGACCTTGCCGAGAAGCTCGCCGGGCGTTCTCGCCTGTATCCTGACGATGACAAATATAGAAAGAATGGTAGTCATCGCCGCCATAAGCATGACACAGAGCATGAAAATGACAAAAGGCGGCCAAAATCCCGTTCCAAGCGCCGCGGGCGACACAGACAGCGCCAGAGGAACAAATAAAAGGGCAATCACGAGTACCCAGCGCCACATGGTATTCATCCGCATCTTCTTTGAAAACACGCCGATACTGAGCGCCCCCAGTATTGTGGCAACTTCAATAAACCCCATTCCCGCACCGTAAATAACGTCGCCGCTATGCAGGGTCATCCGCAGGATAAGCGGAGCGGCCACGAGAAAGCAGGGAACCAGAACCAGATTAAGGAGCGCGGCCAGTATCATGAGCCTGCGTATGAACGGCTCTCTCCACACATAGGCAAATCCGTCTTTCAAATCTCCCGCCAATGTCTGAATCATACCGCCCTCCCGCTGGCGTTTGGCAAACGGGATGTTGATGAACATCTCGGTAACTGCCGCTGCTGCGAAAGCCGCGCAGCTTATCGCGACAAGCGCCCTAATACCCAACACACCGTACAAAACGCCGCCGAGGACAGGCGCCGCTATGCCTGACAGGGATTGCACGGCCTGAATGACGCCGTTTGCGGATTCCAACCTGTCCTGCTCAACAAGCAGCGGGATACATGCCGTGCCGTTGGGGGTTTCCATTGCGCCGACAATGCCGAGAATCACCATCACCGCTCCGACTGCGAACACAGACGCGCGGCCGCTGAGCATGATAAACAAGAAAGCAAGGGTGACGCCGCAGCAGGCAACATCGTACAGCACCATAAGGTTACGGCGGTTGAACCTGTCGGAGATGGCCCCGCCCACCGGGGCCATCAATACGGGTATGCTTGAAATGGCAAACAGCGCGGCGAACAAATCCGCGCGCCCGGTCATATCCAAGACATAGAGCGAGAGGGCGAAACGCAGCAGTGACGAACCCAGTACGGTCACGACCTGCCCCGCCGCCATCAACCGAAAATTTCTCGGCGGCGGTAAGACATGAGCCTCGGCTTTACTCATTGCCGTTTTGCCCGCTCGTTCCGGCCAAGCCGTCAAACAATTGGATAAGACCGCCGAGGCTCCCATTCTCAGCGCCGAGCAAGCGCTCCACCGTCCAAATAAAGTTACGGGTTTTACACGACAGCTCACCTGCGGTGAGAAGTGCCAGGCGCTCGGCGTCGAAAGCGCTGTTGCTGTAAGTCAAAATCATCCCAATCGCTTCCTCTGGGCAAGGCGTGTCAAATACCCCCTGCTCCACGCCCTCGCGCACGACCCGCGCCAGAATGGGGGTCGCGTCATCAAAGAGTACACGCTCTATTTTCATATGCATGAGCGCGTTTTGCGGTTTGTGGAGATGCTCGGCCATTTGCAATCCGGTGTCGTCGCTTACATGCAAGGCCAATGCGGTCCTTATAAGACGCTCATGTACTGGAACGCTTTTATCGTTGGCAACAGCCTCGGCGGCAGCCATTAGCTTATCACGGTACCTGCCTATCACCGCTTCCACGATGTCCTCCTTGGAGCCGAAGTGATGGAAAATCGCTCCTTTGGACATGCCCAAGCCATCCACGATATCCTGTATCGTTGTCTGCTCGTAGCCCTTTTCTGCAAACAGTTTCGCGGCAATATCTACGATATTATCGATTGTTTGCCGGGAATTGTTTTTCCTAGTCATGGCGTTCGTTTCTCCTTTTTAATATTGGCTCCAGCCGGTTTTAATCCTTCCAAAATCGCCATACACCCCGTACTTCGATGATGCCAAATAAAATACCGACCGTCGGTACTTATATAAGTAAAACATACCGCCGACCGGTTGTCAACAGAATCGGAAATTTTATAATCATAAGAGTTGTGCGCTCCGATCGGCGGCGACCAATCCAGCCACTCGTCAGCAGGGTCTCCTGTCAGGCTCCACAGGGATGCCGGGACGCCGCGTTGGAAGGCGCCCAGTCAGCTTGTGAAGTGTGGGAAGTTACGCATTTATAAAGCTTGTCCTCATATTCTCTGATTTGCCCGGCGATGTAGTGTACCGGATATGTCCAGCCCTCAAACAACGTAATGTGTTCCGCGGCTGTCACATCGTCGAGTTGTCCGTTTTCAGCCTGAGCAAAAAATCTTTAATAGAAGTATGCTAACGCTCGTCCTTGAATTCGTTCCGCCATCCGGCGCAATGCCCCACAAGCCGCTTCTCGTCTTCCGGGTGGTAACGCTTCTGCCAGGTTTGCAGTTTGTCAAAGTAAACATTCGGGAAAGTCCCGCCGTAGGAAAACTAACCAAACCACAGCGTCTGCAGATATTGTAGGATTTCTTGTTTTTCTGTTACTTGCAAGCACTGTTTTAATCAATTATGGAGTAAAATATAGTAATCAAACCTTAAAAGCAAGCGAAGATAGCATCATCCAATGAGTTGAACTGCGGCAAAATCTTTCTTAACTTTTTCTTGAGCCAAGCCCAGAAATGTTCAATGGGATTTA
>JAISDV010000068.1 GCA_031264545.1 Oscillospiraceae bacterium
CGGGGCTGGATGCCGAGCTGATAAAGCTCAACCTGATCAACCCGCTTGATACAGAAACGGTGCTGTGCTCCCTGCGTAAAACGGGCAGGCTTCTCATCGCGGAGGAGGTCTGTGCGGCCGGAAGCGTCGGCTCCCGGCTGCTGGCCGCCTGTTCGGAGGCGGGTGTGAGCCTGGCAAACGCCAAGGCGCTCGATCTCGGCCGCGGCATCGTCGCGCACGGCGGTGTGGAAGAGCTGATAAAGCTGGCCGGCCTGGATGCGGAGAGCATCGCCGCTCAGGCGAGAGCCTTTTTTGTGGGCGGCGCTGAAGCGCCCGCGGCGGGAAACGCCGTATGAAAAAGCTGAGGCTGGACCAGCTCATTTTTGACCGCGGGCTGACCGGGAGCCGTGAACGGGCGAAGACCTCGATCATGTCGGGGCTGGTTTTTGTCAACGGCCAACGCAGGGATAAACCCGGCATGTCTGTCGACGAGACCGCGCAGGTCGAGCTGCGCGGCGAGGCGATTCCCTATGTCAGCCGCGGCGGACTGAAGCTTGAAAGAGCGCTGCGGATCTTCGGCCTTGACCCAAGGGGCCTGGCCTGTGTCGATTGCGGCGCGTCCACGGGCGGCTTCACCGATGTACTCCTGCAGAATGGCGCGGCGAAGGTTTTTGCTGTCGACGTGGGTTACGGCCAGCTTGCCTGGAAGCTGCGCTGCGACGAACGCGTCGTCAATCTGGAACGCACGAATATCCGCTATGTCACGCCCGAAATGCTGGGGGAAGCAGCGGACCTCGCGGTGACGGATCTCTCTTTCATCTCGCTTAAGTGCGTTCTCCCGGCTGTGCGGGCGCTGATCAAGGCCGGCGGGTATGTCGTCTGCCTGATAAAGCCCCAGTTCGAGGCCGGCCGCGAAAAGGTCGGCAAGAAGGGGGTAGTCCGCGAAAAAGCAACGCATGTTGCGGTCATCCGCGATTTTCTCAGCTTTGTTCCCGGTGCGGGATTCACCGCCCTGGGTCTCGGCTATTCACCGGTCCGCGGGCCTGAGGGCAACATCGAATTTCTGGCCCTGCTCCGAAAAGGCGGCTATGAGGCGCCGTCTCTCAGCCCGGAGGCCGTGGTCGAGGCCGCGCACGGTGCGCTTGAGCGCTAGGCTTTTCCCGGACCGGCGTTCGGCGCTGAGCGCCGATTTTACCCGGTAAAAAATACGTTTCTGTGAAACCATTTTTACGCGCATGTGCGCACTGTGTGCGCATACGCTGCCCCCAGGAGGGCGATACTATGCCGAATGAAAAAAAACGCATCGTTCTCTGTCCGAATCCCGAAAGGGACAAAGGCTTCAAGCTGACGTGTGATGTGCGGAAGCTGCTGACGGAAGCCGGGCATACGGTTTTGGTCAGCCCCGTTTCCCTGTCTTCGGAAGAACCGAGCTTCGTCGGACCTGTTGAGCTGCTGCCGCTTTCCGTAAGTGCCGGCGGCGCCGATCTTCTGATCTGCTTAGGCGGAGACGGAACGATACTCAAAACAGCCCGCGCCGTTCTGAAGCAGCCTGTGCCGATCATCGGCGTCAATTTGGGACATAAGGGCTTTATGGCCGAGCTGCAGCCGAACGAAACGGAGCTGATCCTTGCGGCGGCGGCCGGTGAGTACGAGCCGATCAGCAGGATGATGCTCGATGTTGCGCTCATCCGCCGGGGCGGGGTGATCTATTCCGACTGCGCCTTGAACGACGCCGTTATCTGCGGCACGGCGACGACGGTCAATCTCACGGCCTATGGGGACGGCTCGAAAATTACCGAATATTCCGGGGACGGTATTATCATCGCGACCCCGACGGGCTCAACGGCTTATTCGCTTTCGGCGGGCGGTTCCTTTGTCGAGCCGACGGCGAACAACATTTTGATTACCCCGATCTGCGCGCACCTTATCACAGTCCGGCCCTTCGTGCTCGCCCCGGACAGGAACGTAGCGGTCAGGGCGGGCGTGAACGAGGGCAAGCAGATATGGCTTTCCGTCGACGGCGGCGCGCTGATCCCGTTTCTCGACGGCGACGAGCTCCGCGTCCGAATGTCCCGGCACCGCACGATCATGGCGCATGTTTCCGGCAAGAGCTTCTACGACATTGCTTTTATAAAATTGGGGGAAAGAACATGAAATCGTCGCGACAGGAAAAGATACTGGAGATCATCGTTTCTAAGGACGTCGAAACACAGAGCCAGCTGATAGACGAACTTCTCGCGCGCGGTATCAGGAGCACGCAGGCCACGCTTTCGCGGGACATCAAGGAGCTCCGTCTGGTCAAGGAGCTTACGGGCACGGGGCGCTACCGCTATGCCGCGGCCTCCCGGGAGGAGCTGACAGACTACGACCTCCGTCTGAAAAAAATATTCAAGGAAAGCGTCACCTCTTACGCGGCGGCGCAGAATCTCCTGGTGATCAAAACCATGCCCGGTCTGGCTTCCGCCGCCTGTGCCGCGCTTGACGGCATGGAGATCGAGGGCCTTATCGGAACCCTCGCCGGCGACGACACCGCTTTCATCGCGATGAAGGACAGGGAAGCCGCCGAGCGCTTGGAGCGTGAGGTCGAAAAGCTCCTTTAAAAAGTGCCTTTGAGATAAAAAACAGGAGGGTAAGGGTATGCTTTCAGACCTCCACATCGAGAATATCGCGGTCATCGAACACGCGGATATCAGCTTCACGCAGGGACTTAACGTCCTGACCGGCGAAACCGGCGCGGGAAAATCCATCATAATCGACGCGCTCTTCGCGGTGATGGGCGCGCGGACGAGCCGCGAGCTGGTGCGGACGGGTGCGCGGAAGGCGCTGGCCACCGCGGTTTTTGACAGCGCGCGGGCGGAGGCCTGGCTCAGGGAAAACGCGCTGGACGCCGGGGAAGAGCTGATCCTCCAGCGCCGGATCGGCGAGGACGGCAAGTCCGCTTGCCGGGTCTGCGGCGTTCCGGTCTCGGCGGCGCAGCTCCGGGAGCTTTCCGGCCTGCTGCTCGACATACACGGGCAGAATGACGGGCAGAAGCTGATGGACGAGACGCGCCACAGGAAATATCTCGACAGCTTCGGCGCGCTGGAGAGCGCAGTTTCGGCGTACAGGCGCGCGTCTTCCGCCTATGTTGAAACAAAC
>JAISDV010000123.1 GCA_031264545.1 Oscillospiraceae bacterium
AACCAGGGCACCTGCATCAACCCGCGTCCCATTGTCTCGGTGGGCGAACGAGTCGCGGCCGGCGACGTTAGCCCGGACGGCCCCGCAACACGCACTGGCGAGATTTCCCTCGGGAAGAACATCCTCGTCGGCTTTATGACCTGGGAGGGCTACAATTATGAGGACGCGATCCTTTTAAATGAGCGCCTCGTCATGGACGATACCTTCACCTCGATCCACGTCGAGGAATATGAATGTGACGCGCGCGACACGAAGCTCGGCCCAGAGGAGATCACCCGTGATATTCCCGGCGTCGGCGAGGACGCGCTGAAATACCTCGATGAAAAGGGCGTCATCAGCATCGGCGCGGAGGTTCACAGCGGCGATATCCTTGTCGGCAAGGTTACGCCCAAGGGCGAAACAGACCTGACCGCGGAGGAAAGGCTGCTCCGCGCGATCTTCGGCGAGAAGGCCCGAGAGGTGCGCGACACCTCGCTGAAGGTCCCGCACGGCGAATCGGGCATCATCGTTGATGTCAAGCGGTTCACCAGAGAGGCGGGCGACGAGCTGTCTCCGGGCGTCAACGAGGTCGTCCGGGTCTATATCGCGCAGAAGCGCAAGATCTCCGTCGGCGACAAGATGGCCGGCCGTCACGGGAACAAGGGCGTCGTTTCCCGCATACTTCCGAAGGAGGATATGCCCTACCTGCCGGACGGCACCCCGCTGGACATCGTGCTCAATCCGCTGGGCGTCCCCTCCCGAATGAATATCGGGCAGGTACTGGAGGTTCACCTCGGTTATGCCGCCCATGCGCTGGGCTGGAAGATCGCAACGCCCACCTTTGACGGCGCCAACGAGCCGGAAATCCATGCGACGCTGAGGGAAGCCGGCCTGAGAGACGACGGGAAGAGCGTTCTCTACGACGGCCGTACCGGCAGGCCCTTCGACAACCCCGTCACCGTCGGCTATGTCTACTTCCTCAAGCTCCACCACCTGGTCGACGATAAGATCCACGCGCGCAGCACCGGCCCGTACAGCCTTGTCACCCAGCAGCCGCTTGGCGGCAAGGCGCAGTTCGGCGGCCAGCGCTTCGGCGAAATGGAGGTCTGGGCTCTGGAGGCCTACGGCGCGGCTTACACGCTCCAAGAGATACTCACCGTTAAGTCGGACGACGTGACAGGCCGCGTCAGAACCTATGAGAGCATCGTCAAGGGGCACAATATCCCGCAGCCGGGCGTGCCGGAATCGTTCAAGGTGCTGGTCAAGGAGCTCCAGTCCCTCTGCCTCGACATCCGGGTGCTCGACAAACGCGGCCGCGAAATTGAATTGAGGGACGAGGATGACGACGACTTCTCGCCCGACTTCCGCGACGATCTTCTTCCGCCTGACGAGAGCGAGATCGAGGCCTCGGGATACACCATTGAGAATGCCGGGGAGGATCTGGAGCTCGGCAGCGATCTCATAGACGATAATGAGGAGGTACGGATATGAGCTACGCACCCTTTGACGCAATACAGATCGGCATAGCGTCCCCGGAGATGATCACTCACTGGTCCTTCGGCGAGGTCAAAAAGCCCGAAACGATCAACTACCGAACCCTCAAGCCCGAGCGCGACGGCCTCTTCTGCGAAAAAATATTCGGGCCGACCAAGGACTGGGAATGCCACTGCGGAAAGTATAAAAAGATTCGCTATAAGGGCAAGGTCTGCGACCGCTGCGGCGTCGAGGTCACAAAGAGCAAGGTGCGCCGTGAGCGCATGGGCCATATCGAGCTCGCGACGCCTGTTTCGCACATCTGGTATTTCAAGGGCATTCCGTCCCGCATGGGCCTGCTGCTCGACCTGACCCCGCGCATTCTGGAAAAGGTGCTTTACTTTGCATCCTATATCGTGACTGACCCCGGTCTCAGCCCCCTTCAGAAAAACCAGATACTCTCCGAAAAAGAATACCGCGACATGCGTGAGAAATATGAAAACGATTTTGACGCCGGCATGGGCGCCGAGGCGATCAAGAGGCTCCTCGCCGACATCAACTGCGAGAAGCTTTCCGAGGAGCTGCGCGGGGAGCTCAGGGACGCGACCGGCCAGAAAAAGGCCAAGATCGTCAAGCGCCTTGAGGTTGTCGAGGCTTTTCTCCACTCGGGCAACGATCCCCGGTGGATGATCATCGACGTGCTGCCCGTTAT
Source organism: Oscillospiraceae bacterium (assembly GCA_031264545.1). Classification (GTDB taxonomy): domain Bacteria; phylum Bacillota; class Clostridia; order Oscillospirales; family Oscillospiraceae; genus UBA2658. The sequence continues at coordinate 2,165 of JAISDV010000123.1, forward strand.
CCCACCGGAGCTTCGCCCGATGGTCCAGCTCGACGGCGGCCGATTCGCCACCAGCGATTTAAACGACCTCTACCGCCGCGTCATCAACCGCAACAACCGCCTGAAAAGGCTGATCCAGCTCAATGCGCCCGACATTATCGTCCGCAACGAAAAGCGCATGCTCCAGGAGGCTGTCGACGCGCTGATCGACAACGGCCGCCGCGGCCGGGCAGTCACGGGCGCCAATTCCCGCGCTTTGAAATCCCTGTCCGATATGCTCAAGGGCAAACAGGGGCGCTTCCGCCAGAACCTGCTCGGGAAGCGCGTCGACTATTCCGGCCGATCTGTTATCGTCGTCGGCCCCGAACTGAAAATTTACCAATGCGGCGTGCCGAAGGAAATGGCGATCGAGCTGTTCCGGCCGTTTGTTATGAAAAAGCTCGTTGAAGACGGCTTTGCCAACAACATCAAGTCCGCCAAGAAGATGGTGGATAAGCAGCAGACCGAGGTCTGGGACGCGCTGGATGTGGTCATCAAGGAGCATCCGGTGCTCTTGAACCGCGCGCCGACGCTGCACCGCCTGGGTATCCAGGCCTTCGAGCCGATCCTTGTCGAAGGCAGGGCGCTCAAGCTGCACCCGCTGGTCTGCACCGCCTACAACGCCGACTTCGACGGCGACCAAATGGCGATTCACGTTCCGCTCTCCGCCGAAGCGCAGGCCGAGGCCCGCATTCTGATGCTTTCGGCCAACAACCTCCTGCGTCCGCAGGACGGGAACCCCGTCACCGTTCCGACGCAGGACATGATCCTCGGCGCTTACTACCTGACCTTTATCCGTATGGGCGAATATGAAAGCGAGATGCTTCGTGTCGTCGAGCCGGGCGATACCGGACTTGAAAAGGGCGCGGTCGTGTCCTCCCAGCGGATCATCGACGAGAACAAAACCATCGTCCGGCGCGTGAGGCAGGGCGAGACGGACCTGAAAACCGCCCTGTTTGAAGGTGTGCGCGCGTTTGCCGGCGCGAACGAGGCCATCATGGCCTATGAGGACGGCGCCATCGGCATGCATTCGCCGATCAGGGTCCGCGTGTTCAAATCCGTCAACGGCGTGCTTTGCCACAGGCTTATCCAGACAACGGTCGGACGTATTCTTTATAATGAGCCGATCCCGCAGGATCTCGGCTTTGTGGACAGAACTGACCCCGAGCAGATGTTCGACTATGAGATCAATTTCCAGGTCGGCAAAAAGCAGCTCGGCTCCATCATCAACAAGTGTATCACCAGGCATGGTTTTACGATTTCCGCCGAAGTGCTCGATAACATCAAGTCCCTCGGCTATAAATACTCGACCCTCGGCGCAATCACGATCTCCATTGCGGACATGACCGTCCCCGATGAGAAAAAAACGCTCATCAGGGCGACAGAGAAAAAGGTCGTGAATATTGAAAAACAATATAAGCGCGGCCTTATCACAGATGACGAGCGCTATCGCCTGGTCGTTTCCGAGTGGGAACAGACGACAAAGGATGTGACAAAGGCGCTGCAGAACAATCTCGATGAATTCAACCCCATCTATATGATGGCGAACTCCGGTGCCCGCGGAAGCATGAACCAGATCCGTCAGCTCGCCGGTATGCGCGGACTGATGGCGAATACCGCGGGTAAAACCATCGAAATCCCGATCAAGGCGAACTTTCGCGAGGGCCTCTCTGTTCTGGAATACTTCATCTCGTCCAGAGGCGCGCGTAAGGGTCTCGCCGACACCGCTTTGCGTACGGCGGACTCCGGCTATCTGACCCGCCGTCTTGTCGACGTCTCGCAGGACGTTATCATCCGGGAATACGACTGCGGCACGCAGCACGGCGTCAAAGCTTCGGCGGTCTATGACAAGGGGCAGATCGTTCAGAGCTTCGGCGACAGCATCCACGGGCGTTTCCCGCTTAACGATATCATCGACCCGAACACGGGCGAGGTCCTTTTTGCCGCCGACCATATGCTCTTCAAAGCCGACGCCGAGCTGCTTGAGGCCGCGGGGATCGCCGAGGTGACGGTGCGTTCGGTCATGACCTGCAACGCCAAGAGCGGCGTTTGCGCCAAATGCTACGGCATCAACCTTGCGGCCGGCTCCCCGGTCAACGAGGGCGAGGCCGTCGGCGTTATCGCGGCGCAGTCCATCGGCGAGCCGGGCACACAGCTGACGATGCGGACCTTCCACACCGGCGGCATCGCCGGAGACGATATCACACAGGGCCTGCCCCGCGTCGAGGAGCTTTTCGAGGCGAGGAAGCCCAAAAAAATGGCCGTCCTCGCGGAGCTTTCCGGCACGGTGTCTGTCGAGGAGACAAAGAAAAACGCCATGTGCGCCGTTATGGTGTCCGACGCGGCGACAGGCGAAGTGATGGAGTTCCAGATTCCTTATTCGGCGGGACTGCTCGTTTCCGCCGGCGACAGCGTGGTCAAGGGCCAGCCCCTTACGAGCGGCGCCTTCAACCCGCACGACGTCCTGCGTATTTCGGGCGTTTCGGAGTGCCAGAGCTATATCATCAAGGAGGTCCAGAAGGTATACCGTCAGCAGGGCGTCGACATCAATGACAAGCATATCGAGGTCATTGTCCGCCAGATGATGCGCAAGGTGCGCGTCGAAGACGCGGGCGACACCGAGCTGCTTTCGGGTGCGACGGTCGACTGGAGCGAGCTCAACGAGGCGAACGCCGAGCTCCGAAGGCGTGCCGCGGGGAGCGGCGCCGAGCTGCGTCCGGCAAGCTGCACGCAGACCCTCCTCGGAATCACCAAGGCCTCTCTCGCGACGGAGAGCTTCCTTTCCGCCGCCTCCTTCCAGGAGACGACCAAGGTGCTGACCGACGCCGACATCAAGGGCAAGGTCGACCGCCTTGTCGGCTTGAAGGAAAACGTCATCATCGGTAAGCTTATCCCCGCGGGCAGCGGGCTCGACCTCTATCGTGATTTTGACACGCAGAAGGACGAGACTATTGAAAGGGCGGCCGAGGACTATGTTGACCTGAGCGCACTCGTCGGACGTACAAACGCGCTTTAACACAACAGCGGCATACCGGGCCGCGGCTGCGCTTCGGCCCCGGTATGTTCCGCCTCCGCCTTTCTTTGTATATTGCCCGCACCGCATTATCACAGGACCCCATGCAGAAAATTCTTGACGTAACTTGTGCATTATGCTAAAATATTTGCTTGCGTGGGTCCGGCCGTGTGCTTCGCGGCCTGTTTGCGGACTGCCCGAAAACGGGAGAGCTTTGTGTCGAAGTCCCGAAACCGCCCGACAAAACGCACCGGAACGCAAGTTTGGTTTTTCTCGGAATATCCGCGATATTTCCGTTAAAAATACTGTGTATACCCATTAATGAGAAAGGAGGAAAACTATGCCCACATTTAACCAGCTGGTAAGAAAGGGCAGGGAAGTGCCGACCTATAAGTCCGCCTCTCCCGCTATGCAGCACGGTCTCAACACCATCAAGAATAAGGAGACCGACCTCAGTGCGCCGCAGAAGCGCGGCGTCTGCACCGCGGTCCGCACGGCTACTCCCAAAAAGCCGAACTCCGCGCTGCGCAAGATCGCCCGCGTCCGCCTGACCAATGGCTATGAAGTCATCGCCTATATCCCCGGCATCGGCCACAATCTTCAGGAGCACTCCGTGGTCATGCTTCGCGGCGGCCGCGTCAAGGATCTCCCCGGTGTCCGTTACCACATCATCCGCGGCACATTGGACACTCAGGGCGTTGCCAACCGCAAGCAGGCCCGCAGCAAGTACGGCGCAAAGAAACCCAAAAGATGAGCAAAACCGCGCTTTAGCGCAAGGCTATGCCTTGTTCGGAGCTTTATATACATCATAATCGACGTATCTTGCTTCCGACAGGCATATACGGAAAGGCGGGCGCCTTTTCGAGTACCTATGAGATTCATTTTGTATGAAGGAGGGAAGTATAGTGCCCAGAAGAGGTAACGTACCCAAAAGAGATATCCTTCCCGATCCTGTGTATAACTCCGTGCTGGTGACAAAGCTCACCAACAGTATTATGCTGGACGGGAAGAAGGGCGTCGCTCAAAAGGTCGTTTACGAGGCTTTCGACATCGTAAAGGACAAGAGCGGGCGCAATCCTCTCGAAGCGTTTACAGAAGCGCTTAACAATATCATGCCTTCTCTCGAAGTCAAGGCACGCCGTGTCGGCGGCGCAACCTATCAGGTGCCGATTGAAGTCCGGCCCGACAGACGCCAGACCCTTGGCCTGCGCTGGCTGACCGGCTACGCGCGCAAGCGCAATGAAAAAACAATGAAAGAGCGCCTTGCCGGTGAAATACTGGATGCGCTGAATAGTACTGGCGGTTCAGTCAAGAAACGTGAGGACACGCACAAGATGGCGGAGTCCAACAAGGCATTTGCCCATTACCGCTGGTAATCGGGAGTATATTTATGCCTAGAAAAGTTTCCCTGGAAAAGACCAGAAATATCGGGATCATGGCGCACATCGACGCCGGAAAGACGACGACGACCGAGCGTATCCTTTTTTACACGGGCGTCAACTACAAGCTCGGCGAGACCCACGAGGGCACGGCGACGATGGACTGGATGGAGCAGGAGCAGGAGCGCGGGATCACGATCACCTCCGCCGCAACCACCTGTTTCTGGAAGGATCACCGGATAAATATCATCGACACGCCGGGTCACGTCGATTTTACCGTTGAGGTTGAGCGCTCGCTGCGCGTGTTGGACGGCAGCGTCACGGTCATGTGCGCCAAGGGCGGCGTCGAGCCGCAGTCCGAGACGGTCTGGCGGCAGGCGGACCACTACAAGGTCCCCAGAATGATTTACATCAACAAGATGGATATCATGGGCGCGGACTTTTATCGCGTGATCGATATGATCCACGACCGCCTCAAATGCAACGCGGTTCCGATTCAACTGCCCATCGGCAAGGAAGATACCTTCAGGGGTATCATCGACCTGATCGAAATGAACGCCGATATCTATTATGACGACAAGGGCAAGGACATGCGCGTTGAGCAGATCCCCGAGGACATGCTCACGCTGGCGAAGGAATACCGCACCCTGCTCGTCGATGCGGTCTCCGATCTGGACGACGCGGTTATGGCGCTTGCGCTCGATGAAAAGCCTATTCCCCCGGAAATGCTGAAAAAAGCCATCCGCCGGGGAACACTCGAAAACGTCTTCGTTCCGGTCGTCTGCGGCACCTCCTACAGGAACAAGGGTGTCCAGAAGCTGCTCGACGCGATCGTGGACTATATGCCCGCGCCGACGGATATTCCCCCGATAAAAGGCGTCCTGCCTGATTCGGATAAAGAGGCCGAGCGGATTGCGGACGATTCCGCGCCCTTTTCAGCGCTTGCGTTCAAAATCATGACAGACCCCTATGTCGGCCGGCTGTCCTTTTTCCGCGTCTATTCGGGTGCGCTTTCCACAGGCACAACCGCATTCAACAGCACAAAGGGCCACAGGGAACGCTTCGGACGTATCCTGCAGATGCACGCTAACCACCGCGAAGATATTGATATGGTCTACTCCGGGGACATCGCGGCCGCCGTCGGGCTTAAAAACACCACAACGGGCGATACCCTCTGCGATGAAAAGCATCCCATCATCCTTGAATCCATGGAATTCCCGGAACCCGTCATCCGCGTCGCGATCGAGCCCAAGACAAAGGCCGGCCAGGAAAAAATGGGGGTCGCGCTCTCCAAGCTTGCCGAGGAGGATCCCACCTTCAAGAGCTATACGGACGAGGAAACCGGACAAACGATCATCGCCGGAATGGGCGAGCTTCACCTTGAGATCATCGTCGACAGGCTGCTGCGCGAGTTTAAGGTCGAGGCGAATGTCGGAAAGCCCCAGGTCGCCTATAAGGAGACAATCCGCAGGTCTGTCGAGCAGGACACCAAGTATGCCCGTCAGTCGGGCGGTAAGGGCCAGTACGGCCATGTCAAGATCAGAGTCGAGCCGAACGAATCCGGCAAGGGCTATGAGTTTATCGACAAAATCACGGGCGGCGCCGTTCCGAAGGAATATATCCCGGCCGTCAACGCCGGTATTCAGGGGGCGATGCAGGCAGGGATCCTCGCCGGTTACCCGGTGGTCGACATCAGAGTGACTCTCTTCGACGGCTCTTACCACGAGGTAGACTCATCCGAAATGGCCTTCAAAATCGCCGGCTCCATGGCTTTCAAGGAGGCTTGCCGCAAGGCCGACCCCGTCCTTCTTGAGCCGATCATGAAGGTTTCGGTCACCGCGCCTGACGACTATCTGGGCGACGTTATCGGTGATATCAACTCCCGGCGCGGGCAAATCCTCGGCATGGAGAACAGGAACGGCTCGACACAGGTCGATGCAAACGTGCCGCTTTCCGAGATGTTCGGCTATGCGACGGATCTCCGTTCAAAAACACAGGGCAGGGCAACCTATGCCATGGAGCCCAGCCACTATATCGAGCTTCCGAAGTCGCTTCAGGAGGAAATCGTCGGGAAACGGTCCATGTAACCGCCAGACGGTAAAATTTCTGTTGCAAACAACGCGGAAATACTGTAATATTGTTACGCAATTGCATTTTTACGTTTAATGATCATCAATTTGTTGAAACATATTTTTAAGGAGGATGTTCCAAATGGCTAAGCAAGCATTCGACAGATCCAAGCCCCACGTCAACATCGGCACCATCGGTCACGTCGACCATGGCAAGACTACGCTCACCGCCGCTATCACGAAGTATCTCGCTATGCAGGGTAATGCAGAATATACAGACTATGCAAGCATAGATAAGGCTCCCGAAGAGCGCGAGCGCGGCATCACCATCAATACGGCTCACGTTGAATATCAGACTGCAGCCCGCCACTATGCGCATGTCGACTGCCCGGGTCACGCTGACTATATCAAGAACATGATCACCGGCGCGGCTCAGATGGACGGCGCGATCCTTGTTATCGCCGCTTCTGACGGCCCCATGGCCCAGACCCGCGAGCATATCATTCTCGCCCGTCAGGTCGGCGTGCCCGCAATCGTTGTTTTCCTGAACAAATGTGATCAGGTCGATGACCCCGAGCTGCTTGAGCTGGTTGAGATGGAGGTCCGCGAGCTTCTCACCAAGGAAAAGTTCCCCGGAGACGATATTCCGATTATCAAGGGCAGCGCCCTCAACGCGCTTTCCAGTGAATCCAAGGACCCGGACGCGCCTGAGTACGCCTGCATCAAAGAGCTCATGGATGCCGTTGACACTTATATCCCCACCCCGGAGCGCAAGAGCGATCAGCCCTTCCTTATGCCTGTCGAGGACGTTTTCACCATCACCGGCCGCGGGACCGTTACCACAGGCCGTGTCGAGCGCGGCCGCGTTAAGGTCGGCGACAAGGTTCAGATCGTCGGTCTAAGGGAGACGAAGGAAACCACCGTTACCGGCACTGAAATGTTCCATAAGACCCTCGAATATGCTGAGGCGGGCGACAATGTCGGCACGCTGCTTCGCGGTATCACAATGAGCGAGGTCGAGCGCGGCCAGGTTCTTGCCGCACCAAACTCCATTAAGCCCCATACGAAGTTTACGGGGCAGGTCTATGTTCTGAGCAAGGAAGAAGGCGGCCGTCACACACCGTTCTTCAACAATTATCGTCCCCAGTTCTATTTCCGTACGACGGACGTCACCGGCGTTATCTCTCTTCCCGAGGGCGTCGAAATGTGCATGCCGGGCGACAACATCGATATGAAGGTGGAGCTCATTATGCCCATCGCTATTGAGGAAGGTCTCCGCTTCGCTATCCGCGAGGGCGGCCGTACGGTCGGCTCCGGTGTTGTCATCGCTGTTGAGCAGCAATAACTGAGTCCGGCAAAAGCTGCTCCGGCACAGCCGGAGGGAATCAGGGAGTATACAGGCGGCTTGGTCCTGCGATCTTGCCGCCTGCGTGTTTTTCGCCGCATAAACACGGCGGAAGACACCGCTTTGGGCGGCTTTTGCGCTGGGTATGCCAAAAAAGCAGGGGCGGAAAGCGGAACGGCAATTTTCGGTAAAATGTGGAAATCAAAAAAAGCTTGACACCGTCTGCCACCTGTGCTATATTAAAAACAGTATTCAGAATGTTGCATTGTCTCACATGTTTTTTGTAAGTCATTGATTCATTGAATGATTTACAAAAGCGTGTGTTTTTTGCGGTTTATGGATGTAAATAATTTTAGGAGGTACCTGTTATGAAGAGCGGTACTGTAAAGTGGTTCAATTCCGAAAAGGGCTTCGGCTTCATCAGCAACGACGACGGCAGCGAGGATGTGTTTGTGCATTTCTCCGCTATCCAGGGTGACGGCTACAAATCCCTTAATGAAGGCGCAAGAGTTTCCTTTGACACCGAGCAAGACCCCAAAAACAGCCGCAAGCTGCGTGCTGTCAACGTCAGGGTCGCGTAACAACCCGATGCTCGCAAGCTGGCCGCCAGCCTCATTGAGGCTGGCGGCAGCTTGCATTACGGCTTCAAAGGGTGCCCGGCTTCAACGCCCCTCGCCGTTCCTGAACGCGCAGCTTATCAGGTGGTCGTTCACTACGCCCACCGCCTGCAGGTATGAGTAGATGATCGTCGACCCGACAAACTTGAAGCCGTGCCGTTTCAAGTCTCGGCTTATCTCGTCGGAGAGCGGCGAGGTCGCCGGGACCTGTTCCTGTGTTTCCCATGTCCCCTTGACCTGCCTGCCGCCTGTAAAACGCCACAGGTATTCGTCAAGAGAGCCGTACGCCTCGCACAGCTTGAAGTACGCCCCTGCGTTCGTTATTGCGGCATTCACCTTCAGGCGGTTGCGGATTATGCCGGGGTCCTGAAGAAGCTGCTCAACTTTTTCCTCGTCGTAAGCGGCGAGCTTGCGCGGGTCGAAATCGTCGAACGCCGCGCGGAGCGTGTCCATCTTCTTCAAAATCCCGTACCAGCTCAGCCCGGCCTGCTTGCCCTCCATGATGAGCATTTGGAACAGCCGCCGCTCGTCATGGCAGGGTACGCCCCACTCGGTATCATGATACCGCCGCGAGAGCGGGTCGGCGTTCGCCCACGGGCAGCGGATTATTTGATCTTCCATATCAAGCTGCTTTCCTCGCTCTCATTGGCCGCGCCTCCCGTTTCCGCAATACACAAACGCTTATCGGGGTCAGCATAGCACATACGATCCGAGGTTTCAACGAAAATACCTGATTTATCGAAAATATTTCACACCGGGATTGAATGACACCTGATTCCAAGCTATAATGGCTGAAATGAATTCTATACGTTACGTTGTCCCCGCCGCCCCGCACCTGTGAAAAAGTAACCGTTAGTGACTATTCAAGGCGCGGGGGCAGGCTATACTGTATATCAGCGCGTTTTGCGAACCCGGTGCGGACGACTTGTATTGGAGGAATACGGCTTGAAGAGGGCGATTGGCTTTGTGAAAGACAGCTTGCTCGGCAAGCGTCTGGAGTTCCGTGTCCGGCTGTTCAATGTGCTGGCTATGGCGGGCATCGTTATCAGCCTTATTTCTGTGATAGCCTGTTCGATAAACGGAGAGGGGCTGCCCTCTATAATAGCCAGCGCCGTCACCACTGTTATCGCGCTCGCGCTGCTGATATATGCCGCGCGTACAGGCCGGTATCAGCGCTGTTACATCATCACGATCGTCGCTATTTTTCTGGTGTTCTTCCCTCTGATTTTCTTCGTCGGAGGAGGATATTCCGGGTCAATGCCCTATTATTTTATCTTTGCTGTGGCCTTCACCGTTTTTATGCTGGAAGGGGCAAAGGCATTGATCGTATCATGCTTTGAGCTTTTGTGTTACATCGGGCTATGCTTGTACGCGTATTATAATCCCGAAGTGATAAAAAAGCTTCCTACGGAATTGGCTGAATTTACAGATATTATCCTCGGATTTACTGTGGTCAGTATCTCGCTGGGGCTTACAATGTTCTTGCATTTCCGGCTCTATAACCGCCAGCAGCGGGAATTGGAATCGGCGCGGGAGTCCGCCCTTGCCGCGAGTGAGGCAAAAAGCCGGTTTTTGGCCAATATGAGTCACGAAATCAGGACGCCGATAGGCGTCATACTGGGCATGAACGAGGTTATCCTGCGGGAAACGGAATCCGAACAGATCACGGCCTACGGCCGGAGCGTGGAAAGCGCGGGGCAGCAGCTCCTGACACTCATTGACAACATTCTGGACCTGTCCGCGATCGAGAGAGGCGAACTGGAGATCACGGAGGAACGCTTTGAAACCGCCGGACTGATTTACGCGCTGTCCGTGGTCGGCGCAAACCTTGCCGGCAGGCGGAATCTGCGCTTTATAACTGAAGCTGACGAAGCCATCCCCCGAACCCTGACGGGTGATATGCCCCATATCCGGCAGATCGTCTCGAACTTCCTGAGCAATGCGGCGAAGTACACCGAGCGGGGAACAATCACGCTCTCCTTTTCCGCGCTCCCGGCGCAAAGCGCGGACGAAATCACGCTGCGGATCGCTGCAGCCGATACGGGAATCGGAATCAAAGCGGAAAACATCCCCTTTCTGTTCGACGCTTTTACGCGGGGTGAAACGCAGGGGCGCTATGTTGAGGGCAGCGGTTTGGGACTTGCCATCGCAAAGGAATACGCCGAGCGCATGGGCGGGCGTATTCATGTACAGAGCGAGTTTGGATACGGCAGCGTTTTCACGCTCGAACTGACGCAAAAGGTCAGCGACGGGACGCCTCTTGGCGATTGGGAGAGAACCGGAGGGGCGGCGCGTTCCGATTCCGGCGGGGATAGCTTCACCGCGCCGGACTGCGGCATCTTAATCGTGGATGACAACGGCGAAAACCTGCAGCTTATCAAATCCCTGCTCGCTCGGACGCTTATGCAAACGGATACCGCCATGAATGGCGCGGAGTGTTTGGATATGGTCGGAAAGCGCCGCTACGATGTGATACTGATGGACTACATGATGCCCGGCATGGACGGTGAAGAAACTCTGCGCCGCCTGAAAGCGCGTCCCGGCTTCAGCACGCCGGTTATCGCGCTGACCGCGAACGTCATGGCGGGTGTCCGTGAGAAACTCCTGGACGCGGGTTTTTGCCAATACCTCTCCAAACCCGTCATGCGGCGTGATTTGGAGGCGGCGCTGCTTGACGCGCTGCCCAAGGAGCGCGTCACTATCGGCACGGCGGTTCCGATGGCGCAGATACCCGCCGAAATAAAAGCCGGACTCGCGCGGGAACTGTCCGCCTGCGGCGTCGTTTTAGAGGATGGTCTGAGGTATGCGGACGGCGACCTTGGTCAATACGGAAGATCGGCGGTCATCTTTATCGAGAATTACAGCGCGGCGGCGGACGCGATCCGCGCGCTCGCCGAGGAAAACGATTGGGCGGGCATGAAGTTCCGGGTACATTCCCTCAAGGCGGTCGCGCGGAACCTCGGCGCGACCGCCCTGTCCGAAACCGCCGCCAAGCTGGAACGCCTTTGTGTGTCCGGCGACAGCGCGTACATCACCGCCGCCCTGCCCGCGTTGCACCTCGAATGCGAAAGAGCGAAGGACGGCTTGACCGTGTTCGTGGGAAAGCTGGACGGCTTATTGCCTGCGCCGGAAAAAGCGGCGTTTCCCGTGCCGGAGCTTGACAAGCTGCTTCAAATGCTCAAATTTAACCAGTATCAAAACGCGATGGGCGCGCTTGCCGCTGTGATTGACGCGGGCGGCGCTTCCCAAAGGGTGGAAATCCTTCGCGAAATCCGAAAAAAGACCGATGAGCTGCAATTCAGGGAAGCGGAGCGTCTGCTTGCCGCCCTGATGGAAAGCGAGACCAACAAGAATGGAAATTAAAGATACGGTTTTGCTTGTGGACGACGACCCCGCGTTCCTTAAAACGGTGAACGACGCTCTGCGGGAGGCTTACACGGTCAGCTTCGCGGTGTCCGGCGCGGAGGCTCTGGAACTTGCTGCGGCGGGTCATGTGCCGGATATTATCCTGCTGGACGTAGCCATGCCGGGTATGGACGGCTATGAAACGCTCGAAAAACTGCGGGAGCTTGAGGATATGCAGGATGTGCCCGTCGTGTTCCTCAGCTCCATGTCAGCGCCGGAATCCGAGCTTCGCGGGATCGAGTCCGGCGCGATGGACTACATAAAGAAGCCCTTTGTGCGGGATCTCCTGTTGGCGCGGGTCAGGCGGCATTTGGAAAACGGCAGACGGCTCCGCCAGCTTTCCATTATGGAGAAGAACAAGCTGGAAACCGGGATTGACGAGGAAAAATTCAGGCAGGCCGCCGCCGGTCTATCCGAAACCGAGCGGAAGCTGCTGCGCCTGATTGTCCTTGGCTATTCCAACCGGGAAATCGGCGAGGCGCTGCACTATTCCTACGATTACGTCAAGCGCGTCGTCAGCATGATCTATGAGAAAAAATTCGTCAGCACACGCGGCGAACTGAAAAAGCTGCTGCGATAACAGACGGCTTTGCGCCGGGACGGGAAACGAACCCCGCCCCGGCGCATTTTTCTGCGGCAATGAAAAGAGGTAACCGTTAGTGACCTCCCTTTTGCGGACGGCGCTGCTAAACTGAGCTCAGCTTCCACGCTTGGAAAGCAAAAAGCGCTAAATTAGCCGGGGAGGAAAACGAACATGCGACTGACGAAAAAGATCATCCATCTCATACTGTGTCTCGCGTTTATTACAGCGGCTTTTTCCGGATGCGGTAACAAAACCAAGGTTGAAACCCTAACCCTCACTAACAGCAGTAGCTGGAAATTTGAGGAAATCTATATAGCGCCCTTTGGATTGGGCGTCTGGGGTCCCGATCTGCTCGGCAGCACTGCAATCCTTAAAACAGACAGTTCCGTAGAAATCACGCTGGAAGCGGTGGCGGAAAATGGCGTTTATAATCTCCGCTGCGTGGACGAGGATGGGGACGCCTGGATCATTGAGCGGGTGACTATCCAAAACGGCGACGCGATTACGGTTCAGCTGAACGACGATGGCGATCCGTCTGCCGTTCTGGAAAGCAAAAAAGACGGGAGGACGGTGCAGGTGAACGGTATTTTTGAATACGCGAACGGCTCCGACCCGGAGGAAGACTTCGCCGATGCCCTGATCTCCTTTACCCTGTATAACGACTCGTCATATAACATGATGGAGGTATATTTCGCTCCCGGCGGCACAATAGACGCGAGGGACCAGGCTGCGCTTGGCTATAACCATGTGGCAGGCATTACCTATTTGGCTGCTCAGGAGAGCACGGAAATCATATGCGACAATTTCGGTTTCACCGACGTTTTATTGCTCGATGAGGACGACGACGTCTGGACGCTTAAAGACTGCATACTCGAAGAGGGCTGTACCGCCTATATAGAGGGCGGCCAAACCCTGCGGGTGCGCTACGCG
>JAISDV010000138.1 GCA_031264545.1 Oscillospiraceae bacterium
GTCCGGTACGCGCATGATCAGCTGTTTGCTATTTTTATTCACTTTTCCGGCACCTCCTCAAGTGGCGTCAACCTGTTTATAAACTCTTTGTTTATTGCTGATGGCTGAAATAGAAGTCCAAAGCCTTTTCAACGATAGTCTGGATTTCCGTTGCGGGTTGGTTGGGGCTGAAATATTTTGCGTAGAGAGTTTTACTGACCTTGACCGTGGGTGTGCGGTTCGGTTTTGGTTTTTGTCTTATCTCACCGGTCAGGATCAGATAAATGCTGTCACCGTTCAACTTATTCTTTTCAGAGTAGTCACGCAGGATATCCGCTTTTTTCATGTCAACTGAAAATCGGTTGAGTTCCAAGCATTTGTCGAGCATATCCTGTTCGCTTTCTTTCAGGAAAGACAGCGTTACGGCAGTAAGAAAAGCGATTTCGCCGTTATCCAATCGGATTTTGAGCGCGGGTATAAGCTTGTAGATGCGCAGATACCGGGCGACCATATCTTTTGACAGGCCATATTCTTGAGCGACAATATCCCTTGATTTCAACCTGTGCGCAACTTGCGCAGCAGTCCTGGTTTCCCTGTGTTCATGCGGTTTTTCCAGCATTTGAAGCTCTGCCAGAATATCGTTGCGCTTTCCCTGCGAAAACAACTTCGAGTGCTGTGTTGCGATGATTGCCGCTTTTTCCGAATGGGACATATCTGTGAATGACCGCTGTATCAGATTGGTTTCGATAACGTACATCCGGGCTTCATCATCCGTAAGGTTTTTCTTGACAATGGCCGGGCTTTCCATCAATCCGGCCTTCATGCCGCTGCACTTGCGGTTATGTCCGGATAAAATCTGATAGCGGCCATTGTTCATATCATGCAGGATCAAGGGTTGCAATATCCCATTTGACCGTATGCTGTCCACCATGTCGGACGCGCGTTCCCCGTTATAGAGCCGGAACGGATGCTCCGGAAAATCGTCCATCAATGAGAACGGGACTATTGAATACATGCCGTTATAAATAGACGAATTTTTCTCTGTGGGCACATCCAGCGGGTCGACACCGTCATTCAGCCGGAAAAGTTCGTCAAGGTTTTTAAGTCGTGGTGTTTGCCTTGTTGCTGCCGGCATAGCCGATGACCTCCCTTGCTAATTCGTTATACGCAATTGCCGCCTTGCTTTTTGCGGCGAAATCCATTATACTGACACCTGAATAATTCGCTTCGCCTACTTTCACCGTGCTGGGTATGCGTGTATTGAAAATCCGGAGCTTATCCTCGCAGAAGCCGTCAAGCAGAGCTTTTGCATCACGGAACAATCGGGTACGCTCATCGCACATTGTCAGAAGTACACCTTCAACCTCAATACGCGGGTTAATTTTGCGCTTGACCTTAAGAATTGTCTGCAAGAGATCTGTCAATCCGGTTGCTGACCACAGCTGGGGGCTTGCGGGGATAATGACGCTGTCACAGGCCGCAAGCGCGTTGATCGTGAGCAGGCCGAGATATGGATTTGTGTCGATTATGATATATCCATAGTCAGCCCGCAAAGGTTCCAGTAATTCGGACAGGGTATGCTCACCGCCTAATTCGTTGCGCAGATTGATTTCTGTTATGGATAGGTTGATATTTGACGGGATGATATCCAGTTTATCTCCGTGTCTGATATATTCGCTTGTGTTCGGCAGTTCTGCGCCATCCATGATAAGGGATAAAACATCGTGCATTGTCATGGTCAATTCATCCGGGCGCTCTATGCCAAAACTCATGGAAAGATTACTTTGCGGGTCAAAATCCGCGAGAAGAACGCGATAGCCTCCATTGGCAAGAGCGGCGCCCAGATTACAGGCCGTAGTCGTTTTACCCGTCCCGCCTTTTTGACTCGCTACGGTTATAATTTTGCAGTTTTCCATAATTCAAAGTCCCCTAAAATCCGCTTAAATGCCTCTGAATTGCTTTTGTAGTCAATGAACCGCCGAGAGACGACAAACTCCAAAAGGTACGGCTTCGGTATGAGGTATTTGTTATGTTTACAAAGCGTTTTGATATGTCCAGTTCCGATATACTGAAGTATTGTTTTTTTGCTGAGCCCGGTCATTTCTGAAATATCCGTTACTGTAAGCACATCCGGGTAATCGGCGAATATATATTTGAAATACTCAGCGATTTCATGTTCTTCTCCATGCAAAAGATATGAAGCGAAAGATTTGCGAGGATTGTTCAGCCGTTTATGGCGGGAACCGACCGAACCCGTGGGCATCATGCTTCCCACCTGCTCCCGTCTGCGGAGATAGGTAATAACATCGTCAATTGCAATTCTGTATCTCCAGGTTTTCTTTCCTGTATCCATGCAAGGGATGCTGCCATCTTGCACGAGGTATAACGCGCTTTGTTTGTTTATCCGGCATATCCTACATAGCTGATCCAAGCTGACATGTTCAGGATATTCTTCTTTTAGGGTCTCATATTTTGTCATCCTCATAACACCTTCCAAATCCTAAAATTTTGTCAATAGCGGGTGATGTTTGAGGAATCAGTGCTAATTGGCTGCCCAATTTTTTTAAGTGCCGCGTCAGGTAATTGTGTAGCAAGCCTTTAATGTCTGCCCGATGTCTGTCCAATTTCCCAAAAAACACTCAAAGTAGTAAAAATCTCGAGTTCCGCATGGGTACAGCCTTAACGAGAAAAAAGACGTCCGAAAGCCAGTAAATACCTTGCTTTCAGGCGTCTCCATCGTATGATATTTTACATCAATTTTCGGTATGTTCTGCGGAGAGAACAGGGTCTGCGAAACTATTTTTAATCTCCCAAAAATTCTTTGAGACAGCGCGTGTAAGCGGAAACCGGGTCGTCCGCCGCCGTTATCGGCCGCCCGACGACGATATAATCGCTGCCGAGGGCGCGCGCCTGCTCAGGCGTTGTGATTCGCACCTGATCATCCGCCTCCGAGTCCTTGAAGCGCACGCCCGGCGTGACGGTCAGAAAAGCGGCTCCGCAGCGTGCCTTGACCGCGCCCGCTTCCAGCGGCGAGCAGACCACGCCGTCGAGCCCGGCGCTTTTCGCATTCAACGCATAGTGCATGACCGTTTCCTCGAGACCCGTTCCGATCAAAAGCTCATTGCGCATCCGCGCCTCGCCCGTCGAGGTGAGCTGCGTGACCGCGATCAGAAGCGGGCGCGTTCCGTCCGGCCGTGTCAGCCCCTCGAGCGCCGCCGCCATCATCGCGGAGGTTCCGGCGGCGTGGAGGTTGCACATATCGATGTCCAGCGCCGAGAGCACCTTCATCGCTTTTTTGACCGTGTTCGGAATGTCGTGGAGCTTCAGGTCGAGAAAAATTTTGTGCCCGCGCGCCTTGATTTCCCGAACGATCCGCGGCCCTTCGGCATAAAACAGCTCCATACCGATTTTGACGAAGGGCTTTTTGCCGGAAAAGCTGTCCAGAAAACGGAAAACCGCTTCTCTGTCCGAAAAATCACAGGCTATAATAAGGTCCTTTGCCATCAATGTGCCTCCCCAATAATATCGCGCAGATTTTCTATGCCGTATTTCCGCATCGCGCGGGGCAGATCCGCAATGATCTCCTTCGCCGCAAAAGGGTTTTTGAGATTCGCCGCGCCGACCTGCACCGCGGTTGCCCCGGCGAGCAGCATCTCGACCACATCCTCAGCCGAGGAAACGCCGCCCATGCCGATGACCGGGATTTTGACGGCTTCATAGACCTGATAGACCATCCGCAGCGCGACCGGGAAAACCGCCGGACCGGAGAGCCCGCCCATCAGGTTCGCCAGCACCGGCTTTCGCGTGTTCAGATCGATGCGCATGGCCAGCAGGGTGTTGATGAGGCTCAGTCCATCCGCGCCCGCCCCCTCGCATGCCCGGGCGATTTCGCTGATGTCCGTCACATTGGGGCTGAGTTTTATGTAAACCGGCTTTGCGGTCGTTCGCTTGACGGCTTCCGTTACCTCGGCGGCCGCTCTCGGGTCCGTGCCGAAGCTCATGCCGCCGCCGTGGACATTCGGGCAGCTGATATTGACCTCGATGATACCGACGTTTTCCTGCGCGTCCATCGCGCGGGCGCAGGCGGCGTATTCCTCGAGGGAAAATCCGCTGATATTGGCGATTACGGGTTTCCCGTACAGCTTCTTCAGGCATGGGAGCGCCGTTTCGCAAACCGCGTCGATTCCCGGGTTTTGCAGGCCGACGGCATTGAGCAGACCCTCCGGGCCTTCCGCGATCCGCGGCAGGGGATTTCCGAAGCGCGGAAAAAGGGTCGTGCCCTTGATCGCAAGGCTCCCGAGAATATCGAGGTCGTAAAGCTCCGCAAATTCCGCGCCGTAGCCGAAACAGCCGCTTGCGGGTATCACGGGATTGTCGAGCTTCAGGCCGCTGAGCGTTACGCTTGTGTTCACCAGACGATCTCCCCCTTTTCCAATACCGGACCATCCCGGCAAATGCGCTTATGGCCGTATTTTGTCCGGCAGGTACAGCCCATGCAGGCGCCGAAGCCGCAGCCCATGCGCGCTTCAAAGCTGAATTGCCCGTCCGTCCCGCAGCGCGTGTAAACGGCCCTCAGCATCGGCTCTGGGCCGCAGGCGAAGCAGTAATCATAAGCGCCGCAGCGGTCGAGCGCGTCGGTCACAAAGCCCTTTGCCGCGTATGAGCCGTCCGCAGTCGTGACGAGCACCGCGCAGCCGAGCGCGCGGAAAGCGTTTTCCAGAAAGACCTCGCGCGCCGTCTTGAAGCCGAGGATGAGCCTGGGGCTTTTCCCCTCCTCGAGCAGGCGCTTGGCGAGCAGGTAGAGGGGCGGCGCGCCGGCGCCGCCTCCGACCAGCAGGGGGCGCGGTCCGCTTTTGCCTGTGTCAAAACCGTTTCCCAGCCCGGTCAGCAGGTCGAGCCTTTCACCTTTTTTCATAGCCGCGAGCTTTTCCGTCCCCTTGCCGACCGTTTTGTAAACGAGCGTCAGCTTGTCGCCTTCAAGATCGCAGACGGAAATGGGGCGGCGGAGGTAAAAACCCTCCAGCGCGAGGTTCACGAATTGCCCCGGCCTGACGAGTGCCCCGGTGTCGCCCGTGAGCGTGAGCCCGCGTACGGTTTCCGCAAGCTTCTCGTTATTCTCGATTGTAAACAGCCTTTTTTCCATTTACTGTTTCCCGGTTCCGGTATATCTGTTTTGGAACCTTTTGTCCTCCCACACCGTTTTTCCGTTAAACATTGTCAGCAGGCAGCGGCCGAAAACCCGTTTGCCGGCGAAAGGCGAGGCTCTGCCCTTTGACAGAAAATCCGCGGGATCTATCACATAGCTGTCCGCCATGTCGAAAATCGTCAGCTCCGCGGGCAGGCCGGCCACGAGCTGTCCGCCGGCGCCGAAGCGCCGCCGCGGATTCGTATGCATCAGCCCGATAAGCTTTTCGGCTGTGATTACGCCTGTTTTGACGAGCGCCGTATACAGGACAGGGAAGGCCGTCTCCAGTCCTGCCACGCCGTTCAGGCTCCCGGCAAGGCCGCCGGACTTCTCTTTTTCCGAATGCGGGGCATGATCCGTCGCGACTATGTCCACCGTACCGTCGGCAATCCCGCGAAGCAGCGCTTCCCGATCCTCCGCGCCTCTGATCGGCGGGTTCATTTTGAAACGTCCCTCGTCTTTCAGATCCTCGTCACACAGGACGAGATAGTGCGGCGCGGTCTCGCAGCTGAGCGGCAGGCCCTCCGCCTTTGCGGCCCTGATGAGCGCGACGCTCTCCTTTGCCGACACATGGCAGATATGCAGCGGGCAGCCGGTCCTGCGGACGAGCGCGATGTCGCGCTCGACCTCGCGCCACTCGCTCTCGGAGGGATTGCCGGTCAAACCGTGCCCGGCCGCGAATTTGCCGTCGTGGACCGCGCCGCCCCGGGTCAGGGAGGCGACCTCGCAATGCGCCGCGATCAGCTTGCCCAGCCTTTTAGCCCTGCGCATGGCCTTTTCCATCATTTCCCCGCTCTCGACCCCAACCCCGTCGTCCGAGAAGGCCACGGCGCTGGACGCCAGCGCAGCCATATCCGAAAGCGCCCGTTGCTTCTCGCCGGCCGTTATGCTCGCATAGGGCAGGACCCGGATAAGCGCGTCCCTGCGGATAAGCGCGAGCTGCCTTTCCATATGCGCCGGGCTGTCCGGAACGGGGTCGAGATTCGGCATCGCGCAGACTGTGGTAAAGCCGCCGCGCGCGGCCGCCGCCGTGCCGGCCCCGATCGTTTCCTTATAAGAAAAACCCGGTTCTCTCAGATGAACGTGGACATCTGTGAGACCGGGTAAAATGAAACAATTATGCATATCGTAAACGCCTGCGCCGGGAAAGGGAGAGAGGCGGCTTCTGATACTGGAAACAAGACCATCCTCGATAAGAATATCTTTTTCCGATAAAACGCCGCCGTGAAACAGCACGCCGCCGCGGATGAGATATTTCATTTGGCCGCCCTCCCGTCGTTTCGCTTTGCGAAAAATGATAACACAGCGGGGCCGGGCTGTCAACAGCAATACGAAAAGCGCATCATTTTTGTTTCATATCACATATTCTGACGTTTTTCAGACAAATAATTTTACGGAGTACAAGATATAGAAACGAGGCGGCTGACCGCCCCGTTTCCCGGTTCACGCGTATGCAGTCTGGCTCGGGTTATTCGCCGCGGCCCATTTCACAGTGTCGGTGTAATATTTTCCGTCCGCCGCGTCGCCGAACGGATTCGCAAGGCCGCGCGCGTCGGGACTTCCCGCACGGCGGTACAACGCCGTGACGATCATGCCGCGCGTCAAATCTGATAATTTCCGCAAGCCAGGGTGGATATGGACGCTTTCGTTAATTGCTCATGGGCAGGATGCCGAGCTTCTGCCCGAGGTCGCAGTCGAGCACATAGCACTCGCCGAGGGAGCTTCCGCCTGTGCCGTCGAGGTAACCCACCCATTCGTCTTTTGTCATATACCGCACGACATAATCGAACGCCTCTTCCGTCTGCGACATGGGCAGGACGGTGGTCTCGATCAGAAAGTACTCGCCTGTGCCGGGCCACGCCTCTACCGCCACCTGCGTGTGCCCGGGCGGGAAAATCAGCACGGCATGCATACCCGCCGACTGCAGCGCGGAGGCCATAAGCAGCGAGGTTTCAATGCAGATGCCGCTTTTGGACGCCATCACATCGTCGGGCAGCATCACGCGCTGCTGCGCTTCAGAGCTGACCGAAAACGCCGCGTTGTTGTAGCGTATCTTGTCAATATCGCTCATTGCGCCCTGAATGGCCACGGCCTGCGCCCATGTGTTGTACGCCGGCTCCTGAAAAAAGCCGTAGTCCTGATAGCCGACGATGGACTGCATGGCGCCGTCGGAGATATACGACAGGTAATCCACCGCGTTGCGCTTTAGGGCGAGTACGCCGGGAGCCTCCGGCGTCATCCACGCGAGGATGTTGTCGTTATTCATGTCCCCGTATTCCTTTGTCCACCATACCGCGTCGTATTTGCTTTTGAGGGTGATGGCCTTACTGTCCTGCACCAGCTTTTTGCCGGTATCCGCCTCGGTTACGGAGAAAACAAGCTGTGCGTCCTTCTCGCTGTTCAGGTTCAGGTCACCGGTCAGGAGCGGGGGCCTGATGTTCAGCTTGGTGATTTGCTCGGTCAGTGTGACCTTTTGTGTATATTTCTGTGTGAAGCCCGGCACCTCAACCTCGATCAGCACTTCTTTTTCGCCGCCCTCGCAGGTCGCCGTGAAGGTCACGAGCGCGTCCAGCGAGCGGTACAGCGAGGGGAACACGGACTGCGTGACCGTATAGTCCACGCGGGGGGACGGGGCGCGCTGGGCATAGGCGAAAGCCGGGACTGCCGCGTTCTCCCCGGACGTCCCGATCAGGTAAAACACAGTGCACAGCAGCACAAAGGCGGCCGCCGAAATGCCGGCGATAAAGGGCCACCGTTTTTTCCGCGCCGTCGGGATACTGTATACGGCCGGCGCGGCCGGCTGTTCCTGCGGTTCCAGCACCGCGACGGGCGCGGCCTCCCGTTCGGGCTGCGGCTCCGATTCGGAGATCGGGGCGGGGTACGGCGTGACCGGCGTTTCCTCTGCCGCCGCTCTCGCGCCGCAATTCGGGCAAAACCTTGCGCCCGTCTCTATTTTATCGCCGCATTGGTTACAATAACGCATATTTCCTCCTATACGTAAGCCAGCAGTTCCCCGCGAAGCTCGGCGGCGGTTCCGTTCAGCCGCTCTGCGACACGGGAAAATTGCAGGGCAAAATCGTCGGTCAGCGCGTCGTCGCACTTATCGAGCATCAGGCCGAGCCGCTGCATACGGTAATTGCACGAAGCGATACGCAGCGGGTCGGAGAGCTGCACCGCGATGGAAAAATCCTGACAAAAGCTCTGAAACTCATCGATACGCGCCGTGAAAGCGCTGTGGCTGTCCGACATGTATCCGGGGCACGATACGCTTTCCAGCTTGCTCTGCGTCTGACTGATGACCTGTGAGAGCTGCCCGGCAAACAAGGCGTAGTCGTTGTAGCCGGTCGTGTTCTCGGCGGCCGTGAAGTCCCGCATGGGAAGCATGGCGTCCCGCATGGCGAAATAATAAGTAAACACCGCGTCTAAGTCGCGGCAGGCCGCGTCCAGCATGGCAAAGTAATCCCGCGCGGCTTGTATAATGGCTGTTTCCGCGTCGTTCCCGCCCGGCGGCAGCGTGTCCGCGCGCGCTTTCAGCACGGATAAGTCCGCCATAACCGCGCTGAGCTCATCGTATTTCACTACGACCTCGTCGTATGTATCCTGCGGCTCGTCGCGGGGGTCGCCGCTTTCCTTGAATTTGTCCCGCTGCTCGCGATAGGCCGCGTTGCCGTCGAGCTGCCAATTGATAATGGCGGTTATCTGCTCGCAATGCCCCTCGCTCTGCGCGATACCGTTTGAGATCTCCGCCGGAAGCGTGGCGTCCGCCCCGCAGCCTGTGAGAATCGGCAGTATCAGCAGCATTGACAGAAGCGCTGCCGGCAGCTTCGCATGGGCGCCGTGTTTCTCTGTCACCTTCATCCTGTCCGCTCCTTTAAAAATTTGATTTGCCGCCCCTATGAAGCTTCCTCCCGGGCGGGGCCTTAACGGCTTTCACGGTACTGCGCGAGCATATTGTCCACAACCGAGAACATGAACGAAACACGCCGCTCGGCGCTTTCGTCCTCGCCCTCCGTCTCGATGGACAGCAGGCACCCGTCCGGCTGTGTCTCGATACGAAACAAATAATGCGTTTTCTGCCCATACATCGCCGTGTCGAAAGCGAACCGCGCCACATCGTCCTGCGTGATCTTCGCTTTATACATCTCCACGATGTCACAGGCGAGGTTATAAAGCAGCACCGCGTTTTGCCGGTACAGCTTTTGCGCCCCGGCCATAGCGCGCCTCCTTTCTTCGGCTGTAAATACCGATTCTGAGCTTATGGTAGCAGGCTTTTGCCGGTTTCGATATGGACGATTTCTTCCCAATTTGTGAAAATGACAGGGAAGAAATCTTCCCTATGTCCCAAAACGCAAAAAGGCCGGGGAAGCAATCTTCCCCGGCCCGCTGAAACCCTTGAAATTTCGGCATTTCGCGTGAATGAGCCCTGACGTCAGCTCCGTGTGCCCATAAATATGGCGATCAGCTCCGTGCGGGAGCCCGCTTTGGTCTTGGCATTCATGGAACTGATATATTTGTACACCGTGTTCTCCGTTACGACCAGCTCCGCCGCGATGACAGCCGTGGACCGGCCCGCGAGCAGCAGGCGCAGGACTTCCGCTTCGCGTTCGGTAATGCCATAGGCGGCGATCAGCTCGATAAACGTTTTCGGCAGGACGGCGGTTCGCGCGGCGGCGAGCCGCGCGTTCAAGTCTTTTTCAGTCCGCTCGAATTGACGCGCCTTGTCTTCACTCGACAGCCGGAAGGTCACAAGGATAGCGGTGACGGTCACGATCAGCGCGACGCCAAGCATGGACATATACGCGCTTTCCGGGATAAACTCAAAGAGGATGCTGGACAGGAAGAAGCTCCCGTACAGCAGGATATATCCAAGCCCCGGCAGGGCGCCGGGCTTTTTACCGTTTCTGGTCCTCAACCCGCAGTATACGACCGGCAGCGCCAGCAGAAACAGCTCCATCACGCACGAGCCGCCGTTGGCAAACAAGATGTACAGATACCCGAAAAAGCTGTTCGTTGTGAAGAACGCCATGGACTGTCCCGCGCATATCAGAGCGAATGCGGCGATAACGACGGCCGGCTTGCTCACGCGGTCAAGAAGGCAGCCGCCGGCGACGTTCATAAGCCCGGCATAGAGCAGGATCCAAAACATATAATAAGGGATCGTATTGAACGCGTCGTCAAAGAAATATAAATTGTCAAGCAGCCCGCCCACCACGGCATACAGGCACATAACGGCCAGAGCCGGACGCAGGATGCGCCCCGGCAGCACAGAGGGGCGCGGGCTGCGGCAGTCGTCCTCCGTCTCCGGCGGGGGCGCGTGCCGGGCGGTAAAAAATATCGCGGCAAGCGCGATTAGGACACAAGCCGCGATCAGCATGACAAGCGTCGGCACTTCCGCGAACGGCGAGAAGAACAGGAACGCGCCGAGCAGCGACCCGGCCACCTGTGACAAGCCGAAAAACTGTCCCACCTTGCCGGATGGCACAGTGACGGACATCATACGCAAACCGGCGCTCATCGCGCCGGACGCGCAAAGCATCGTGATAAACTGAAAGGCCAGAGCGGCGGAACCTTGTGTAAAGTAACTCGCCGCCGCCGCCGCGCCCGCGCTTATCACGGCGGCACGGACGGCGAGCGTCACCCGCTCCGGGGAGACGCCGAGCTTTGTCTTGTCCAGCAGCAAGGGGAAAGCGGTCATGCCGGCGAGGATCGCTGCGCAGGACAGGATGAAAATCCCGTTTTCCATATCAACCAGCCCGGTTCTGTCCGTAATCCAAAAGCACAGGCGCAGATATATCAGCCGGAACGCCTCCAACGCGGTGAACGCGCCGTACAACCGCAGGATTTGTTTGTTGATCCGCATGGATACGTACCCCTTTACGCCTCTTCCGAAGGCGTGTTATCCTTTCAAGCGTTTGCCGGCCTCAGTTGAGAATATGGCAGGCAGCCCGATGGCCCTTGTTATATTCTTTAAATTCCGGGGTCTGCTCGGAACAAATCGGCTTGGCGTACGGACAGCGCGTGTGAAAGCGGCAGCCAGCCGGCGGGTTCATCGGACTGGGAATGTCACCCTCGAGGACTATGCGGCTTCTGGCCCGGGACTTTTCCGGATCCGGCACGGGAATCGCCGAAAGCAGGGTCTTCGTATACGGGTGAAGCGGGTGCTTATTCAATTCGTAGCTTTCGGCAAGCTCAACAAGGCTGCCGAGATACATAACGCCGATGCGGTTTGAAATGTGGCGGACGACGGAAAGGTCGTGCGCGATGAACAGATAGGTCAGTCCGAGCGCGTTCTGCATGTCCTCGAGCATGTTGACGATCTGCGACTGGATCGAAACGTCAAGCGCGGAAATCGGTTCGTCGCATACGATAAACTCCGGCTTTACCGCTAAGGCGCGCGCTACGCCGACGCGCTGCTGCTGGCCGCCGGAAAACTCGTGGGGAAAGCGGTTCGCGTGCTCGGTATTCAGGCCGACGCTGGACAGCAGGCTTTTTATAATCTCCGTGCGCTCGGTTTTTGAAGACGCCAGCTTATGGATATCGACCGCTTCGCCGATGATCTCGCCGACAGTCATTCTCGGGTCAAGCGAAGCGGAGGGGTCCTGGAAGATGATCTGCATTTTTCGCCTGAAGGGCAGCATATCGGGGGCAGTTTTTTTTGATTTATGTACCTGGGGCTTGCCATCCTGACCGGGAAGACTTTTTCCGTCCTTGTCAGGGGCGGGCAGCTCAAAACCGCCGCTGTCATAAATCGTTTTGCCGTCGTAGATTATTCTGCCGGCAGTCGGCTCATAAAGCCTGAGGATAGTCCGCCCGAGCGTGGTTTTTCCGCAGCCGGACTCGCCGACCAGTCCAAGCGTCTCGCCTTTTTTAATTTCCAGCGAAACGTCCTGAACGGCTTGGACCCCCGGACCCTTGACACCCTTGACCGGGAAATATTTTCTCAGATTTTGCACCTGAAGGAGTACCCGCTCATCCATTATTCTGCCCCTCTCCGCCGTTCAGCTTTTCCTGGACTCTCAGCCAGCACGCGCTTCGGTGGTCTTCGCCCAGCGCGATATAGGGCGGCATTTTTGTCAGGCATATCTGCATACAGTGCTCGCACCGGGGTGCGAAAGGACAGCCATCCGGGGGGTTGAGCATATCAACGGGCGTTCCGTCGATTGGGATCAGCCGCTCATAAGCCTCCGCGTCGACGCGCGGCATGGAGCGAAGCAGGCCAATGGTATAAGGATGGCCCGGTTTATAAAAAATATCGTCCACCTTGCCCTGCTCGATGATTTTTCCCGCGTACATGACGGAGACCTTGTCGCAGATCTCCGCGACGACGCCGAGGTTGTGGGTGATGAAAATAATACCCATTCCCGTTTTCTTTTGCAGTTCCTTCATCAGCTCGAGAATCTGCGCCTGTATCGTGACATCGAGGGCAGTGGTCGGCTCGTCCGCGATCAGGAGCTTGGGCGAGCAGATCAGCCCCATGGCGATCATAACGCGCTGGCGCATACCGCCGGAAAATTCATGCGGATACTGCTTCATGCGCTTTCCCACGTTGTTGATGCCGACCAGCGTCAGCATTTCCATGGCCTTCCCGTTTGCCTGCGCCGGGGATATGCCTTTGTTGTGCGTGCGCAGGGCCTCGGCGAGCTGGTTCCCAATCGTGTAAACCGGGTTGAGCGAGGTCATCGGGTTCTGGAATATCATCGAGACCTTTTTACCGCGGAAGTCGAGCATTTGGTCCTTGTCATAGGCGAGCACATCCTCGCCCTCGAAGCTGATCGAGCCGCCGATGACCTTGCCGGGCGATTGGAGCAGCCCCATGATCGAATAGGCTTCAACGCTTTTGCCTGAGCCGGATTCCCCAACGATCCCCATGACCTCGCCGCAGCCGAGATCGTAGGAAATTCCGCCGACGGCCTTGACCTCGCCGGCCGGTGTGAAGAAGGAAACCCTCAGATCCTTAACCTCGAGCAGTTTTTTTTCTGTATTATCCAAAGCGGAGTTCCCCCTTTCTATTTTTTGAGTCTCGGATCGAGCGCATCGCGAAGCCCGTCGCCGAACAGATTGAATGCCAGGATCATGATACTCAGGATAATGGCCGGAATGACCAGCCTGTAGCCGTAAGTAACCACGCCGCTGAGTGCGTCGGCCGCCATTGCGCCGAGACTCGTCATCGGAGCTGAAACGCCGACGCCCAGAAAGGAGAGGAACGACTCCAGAAAGATGGCCGCCGGAATCTGCAGGCAGGTGGTAACAACGATCTGTCCCACGCAGTTTGGAAGCAGGTGCCGTTTGATAATTCTCCCGGAGCTTGCGCCAAGCGCCTTGGCCGCGGTGACAAATTCCTGTTCCTTGAGCTGGAGGATCTGCCCGCGGATAATGCGCGCCATCGTCACCCAATAAAGCAGGCCGAATGCGATAAACAGCGAGATCAGGTTCGGTCCCATCAGGCCGACCAGATTTCGGAAAAATCCGCTCCCGCTGTTTTGAAAATTGACCAGTGCCGGCTTGAGCGCCGTGGATAACAAGAGGACCACAAGCACCTCGGGAATCGCATATATCATCTCGACAAAACGCATCATCACGGCATCGACCTTGCCGCCGAAAAAGCCGGAGACGGAACCGTAGGTTGCGCCGATCAGGAGGACCAAAAGCGCCGCGCAGACGCCGATCAGCATTGAAACGCGCGTGCCGATCATGATACGCACCATAATATCGCGCCCATATTTATCCGTTCCGAAGATATGGGGGAATACATTCTCTCCGTCCTCAATCCGCTTGAGCTCCGCTTGCGAATAACCGAAGGCTTTCAGGCGTATGCCGTTCTCTTTTTTGAACGCCTCGATATCCGGGGTGGAGGTTCTGATCTTTGCTTTCAGCGTAGCCAGCTCGATAGCCGAAAGCTTGGCGCCCTTTTCAAGCTCCGCAAGCTCTACAGCCGTGGCCAGCCTTTCCTCGTAGCTGCCTGAAAAGCTATCCAGCAGGCGCTGGTCCTTAAGTGAATAATGCCAGGGATAGAGGTTTTCGGAGCCGGAAATAAACTGATCGTAGCCGTAAGGCGCGAGCATCGGCCCGGCAAAAGCAAAGAAAAGATACAGCACAAGAATGCCCAGCGCAACCATAGCCACTCTGTTTTGCCTCAGCCGCCGCCATGCGTCCTTCCAATAGGTCGTGCTCGCTCTTTCCTGGATGAAGCCTTCCTTTTGCTCCCGCGAGGCAAAGGCGAAATCCTCCGGCGTCAGCTCGAGCAGGTTTTCGATATCCGGCTGCATGGAACCGAATTTGATGGGATTTTTCTTAACGGACATGTTTACTTTCCCCCCTGACCGATGCTGATTCTGGGGTCAACCACTCTGTAGAGAAAATCCGCGAGAAAGTTCATGACGATAATAAAGGCCGCGAGGAAAATAGTTGTTCCCATGATGATCGGATAATCGCGGTTGCTTATGCTCTGGATAAAGTAACGGCCGAGACCGGGAACGGAAAAAACGGTCTCAACCACAAAGCCGCCGCAGAAGGTAAACGCTATCTGTGGACCTAAATAGGTTATCACCGGGATAAGCGCGTTCCGCAGCGCGTGTTTGAAGATAATAGGCGTATTCTTCATGCCCTTTGCCTTGGCGGTCTTAATATAGTCTTGTCCGAGCGCGTCCAGCATGGCGCTTCTCGTCTGCCGCGCGATATAACACATGGGGTAAACTCCGAGTGCGAAACACGGAAGTATATAAGCCTTGACGCCAAGCGCGGCGTCGAATATCGTCGGGAAAAATCGCAGAGACGCATTGCTGCCGGCAAAGGTCGTCAGCAGCAGGGACGCGACCACAAAGCTTGGCATGGATATTCCGATAGTCGCAACGATTCGGAGCAGGCTGTCCACCCAGGCACCGCGCTGATAGGCCGCGATCGCGCCTAACGCCACCCCGGCCAGCGCGGCCCAAAGAATAGCAAAAAAACCGATTTTTGCGGACACGGGGAACATCTCCGTGATAATGTCCACGACCGGGCGGTTTTTCTGCATTTTAAGCGAAACCCCCATATCGCCTTGAATAAGATTTTCAAAATACATGCCGAGCTGAACGATCATCGGTTTGTCCAAACCATATTTTTCGTTTAAAGCTTTGATCGTTTCCGGGGACGGTGTTTTTTCGCTGAGCCAGGGGCCGCCGGGGACGCTGTTCATCAATAAAAAAGTCAGGGTGGCGATGAGCAAAAGCGTCACCAGCGACATACCTAACCTTCCTAAAGTGTATTTTGCCATTTTTTCACTTCCTGTTCCGAGATGATGATAGCCGGTCCTTTAACCGCGCTGATCCTGTCCGAAAATCCGGTTGCTGTAAATGCAGGGTGTGGCTTATATTTAAAAAATTTTATATCAAATATATCGTTCAGTCAAGGTATTCCTGCAACTTTTAGTTTTGGTATTATGCGCGGCGTTTACGGATGTGGCATAATAGCCGCGCGTATACGACGGCTTACTATGCTAAAGCGCTGAAACCGGCATATTTCCTCTTGTGCTGTTTGCAGGGAATCATTCTTGGAGGCTGTGTTCATATCCGGGTGTAAAAAAAGAAAATCACTCCGCCGAAACGGCGGGAAAGCGCGCTGCATACATCGGCGCGTATATCCCGGGCCTTTTCCGAATAGGCTTTTGTGAGCATGGGGACAACTCCTTCCCATACGAAGTGACTCTGAAGACCGCCGGGAAAATGCGCGGCGGTTTCCGCGAAAGCAAAAATGAAACAAACGGAGGTAGCTATGGAAAATTGTATGACGGGAAACCTTACCCGGCTTTGCGGAAACGTGAATGGCCGGCCTGTTTTTTCGCATTACGGCCGCAGCAGAAAATTTTATGTTTTCCCGCTGAGCGTACCCAGGCTTTCAGGCGCTGAAGATGTCATCAATATTGTCTGCGGCGAAGAACAGCTGAAAGCGCTTGAACCGGATAGCAGCACGATGCTCAAGGTAACGGGAGAACTCCGCTCCTATAACAATAAGAGCGGAGTCGGGAACCGGCTGTTGATTTTTGTATATGCCAATGAAATGACGCTCTGCGAAGCTGCGCCGGAAAACCTGATAAGCCTGCGCGGAACGCTCTGCAAGCGGCCGGTTCTGCGGACAACGCCCCTGGGCCGGGAAATATGCGATATTCTTATCGCCGTCAACCGTCCCTTCGGACGCTCGGACTATCTTCCGTGTATCTCCTGGGGGCAAAATGCGAGAGAGGCCGCCCGTTGGAGCATTGGCGACATGATCGAGCTTGAAGGCAGGGTACAGAGCCGAAATTACGTAAAAAGCGCCGAAGGCCGACAGGTCTGTAAAACAGCCTTTGAGGTCTCCTCGTCTTCGGTGAGAAGGACCGAACCAGATTCCGCGCTAAAAATTTAGGGTTGCGAAATAGTCCTCAGGCGTTTCAGCCCTGCGAATCAGCTTCGGCGTCCCGTTTTCCTGCAGCAGCACCTCCGCGCTGCGCAGCCGCTGCACCCACAGCGGCAGGCGCTGCCCCTGCCGGACGCCCATCATGAGCGCCCGCCCTGCGTTGTAGCGGAACGCCATGTTGAACAGCGGCG
>JAISDV010000041.1 GCA_031264545.1 Oscillospiraceae bacterium
GCGGGGATATTGAAACCTTCTTTAATATCCGGCTTTCCTATAAGATACATGTCAAAAATTGTACCTTTAAAGACAATGCGCCGGCAATAACCTTTTTTTCGGGCGTCATATGGTTTGAATGATCGCGAATGCGCGCCGGCGGATTATCGTCACAGGCCCCTCAGAACATGGATCGGCTCGCCCAAGGCGAGGTGCGCGGCTTCCATGAGCGTTTCGCCGACCGTTGGGTGCGCGTGAATCGTCCGGCTGATGTCGCGGAGCGTACCGCCGCTTTGCATGACCGCCGCCGCTTCCCCGATGATCTCCGTGGCGTTCGGGCCGATGATATGACAGCCCAGAATCCTACCGCTCTTCTTATCGGCGATCAACTTCGTGAAACCCAAGGAGAAGCCCATCGCCAGCGCCTTACCGCAAGCCGCCATGGGGAACTTTCCCACGACGATCTCTTCGCACGCGTCCCTTGCCCGCGCCTCCGTCATGCCGACCGCGCCTATTTCCGGTATCGTGTATACGCAGCTCGGAACGACGTCGTAAGACATGGTCGAATGCCTGCCCGCGATGTTCTCGGCGGCGACGATCCCCTGCGCGCTCGCCACATGCGCCAATTGGAGCTTGCCCGTCACATCGCCGACGGCATAGACGCCTTTTATGCCGGTTTGCATCCTTTCATTGACTTTTATATAATTTTCTTCCAATGACAGATTCAGCCTTTGCAGCCCCGCTACATTCGGACGCCTGCCCACGCTCACCAAGACGCAATCCGCTTCGATTTCAGAGGCCCCGCCCGCGGATCCCGCGATTTTCAACTTGTATCCGCCGGGTCCGCCCGAAACCTCCGTCACACGGCAATCGGTCAGCGCCTTCACCCCGCTGAGGCGCAGGTTCTTTCTCAGAACCTCGGAAACATCCTTGTCCATTGAGGGGAGGAGGCTCGGGAGCATTTCCACGATCGTCGCCTTGCTGCCGAAATTGCTGAAAACCGTCGCCATTTCGCAACCGATGACCCCGCCGCCGATAATGACAAGGCGCTCCGGAACATGATCCAAGTCGAGCATTTCGGTGGAGGTCATGATGCCCTCCCCGTCCAAGCCCGGAATGGGTGGCATGAAATTCGTCGAGCCTGTCGCAATGATCAGATTGTCAAACGCAATTTCCTCGCCGGCGACGGACAGCTTGTTTTCGGAGAGAAGCTCGGCCTCGCCTTTGATCAGATCCACGCCGTTCGCCTTCAGCAGGCTTTTCACGCCGCCGGCCAAGCCGGAAACCACCTTGTCCTTCATCTCCATCGTGGCCCGCATATCGACCTCGGGCTCCGCGATCCGCAAGCCCCGCTTTGCCGCCTGTTTGACTTCCCGGATGATTTCCGCGTTCTTGATCAAGGTCTTTGTCGGGATGCAGCCCGTGTTCAGGCAGGTTCCGCCCACCTCGGCCTTCTCTGCGATGACCGTCTTTACTCCCAAGCCCGCAAGCCTGATCGCGGCGACATAACCGCCGGGACCGGCGCCGATAATCGCGGCATCGTATTTTTTCACATTGCCTCCTTTATATGGCTATATGGCGGCCGCCAACCGGTCGAGCTCCGCGGACAGCGCCTCATCCGTGAAGCAGTAGCGCAGGTCCGTGAAATCCGATCGCAGCCTCTTCACGTCCTCCTTCACGGCCATCCCATCCTTGATCACCGCCGCAATCAGCTCGGCGGCGCGCTCAAATTCGTCTTTGCCGAATCCGAAGCGCGTCATTTCCGCGACGCCGAGCCGCAGAGCGCCCGCCGCCGTGAAGCCCTCCTCCTCGGGTGTTGCCTGATAGTTTACAATTATGTTGTTTTCTTCCAAACGCTCGGCTGTCTCCGGCCCTGCGGCGTAGCCGACCTTGACGATCACCTGATGCGTTTCCGTGTAGGATACGGACGGATCCCCCGCCACGTCCAAGCCCGCCTCCGCCAGACTCCTCGCGAAGCATTTGGCGTTTTCGATGACATTCTTCTGATATTCGTCCCGGAAGCAGTTCATCTCATAGGCGGCCATGAGCAGGGCGATCAGCGTGCCCGGATGGTGATTGCTGACACTGCCGGGAAACACCCTGTTCTCAATGCTTTCCCATAGCTCATACTTGATTTCGTCCTCGTCGTAATCCGCGGCGATCACCCCGCGCTGGGAGCCGAAAAACGTCTTGTGCGTGGAGCCTGTGACGATTTCCGCCCCCTCGGCAAAGGGGTCTTGGAAATACGGGCCGACGAGGCCCAGGACATGCGCCATGTCGTACATCAGCGTCGTTTCAAGCCCCAGACCGTCCACGATTCTGCGGAGCTCCGCCACGGGCTCCTTGTGCAGCGTCATGCTCTTTCCCAGAATGATCAGCTCCGGCCTGTAGCGCTCGATGATCGCCTCCGTCTTTGCCAAATCCGTCTTATAGGGGTTTTCGGCAAGCGGCGGAAAGTTCACCAAGGCCGCCTTGTCCGTAGCGGGATCCACCGCAATGCAGTCGTGCAGCGAACCCATGGGCTGGGCGCTCAGATGCCCGCCGTACAGGATATGATGGTTCAGAACATAGCCGAGCTTCACCGCGTCCCGCTTCCTGTTGGCCCTGTTTTTGAAGTCCAGCAAGGCGCTGAACACGGCGGCATTGCTCATTTGACCGCTGATCGCCCGGATTTCCGCCTCGCGGCAGCCGAAATACCGTTTGAATTCCTCCGTGAGCAGTCGCTCCGCCTGGTGCAGGAATTTCGTCCCTTGGTAATAGAACACGTCGCTGTCGTAAAAGGACTTCATCTTTTTGTGCTCGCCGTATCTGAAAGAGGGGTCCAAAATCGACAGGAGGCGCAGACCGCGGGAATGGGTCTGCTCCGAGGGTATCAGGTTCAGGCACTCCGTCTGCCGCCACATATGGTTTTCCGCGCCGGCCCGCACCAAATGCAGGGCTTTTTCCCTGTAATCCCCGGAAATGTCCGCCGGCTTTTCCGCCTTTTCCGCGTCAGGTAGGATTACGCGCGCGAAAGGCGGGTCGATGCTCCGCAGGTGGTCTCTGACGACGACGGCGCTCTCTTTCTTCCCTCGGATGTCCACCTCGATCTCGTCCCCCGGCTGCAGATCATTGCGCAGCAGGGCCAGCCCGATTCGCCGCGTCCGGCTTTCCTCCGTAAGCGTCGTGGCCAAACCCTCCCCGCTCGTTACATAATACGGCGTTACGCTCCCGCTCGTTACATAGCCGACATCCTCCCCGTTTCGCGTAATCCCGTAGCCCGCGCGCGGCACGCCCTTTCCTGTCATCGCGAAAGTCCCAATCCGGCGCGGCAACGCGTCTGTGCCGTCAAACCGGCCGTTCACGATCCGCTCGAAGGCCTTGAATTGCTCGAGCAGCTTCGCCCTGCCGATGTACTCCCCCTTGGCCTCCGAGAAGCTCACCGCGAACTTCGCGAGCGGCGCCGAGAATATGGGTATGGCCTTCCCCTCTGCGTCCGCGCCGAACTCATGCCCGTACAGCGGCAAGCCCGCCTCCAAGCGCAGCGTGTCCCTGGCGCCCAGCCCCGTCGGCTTCGCGCCCTCCGCGATCAGTCGCCGCCAAAGCTCCGGCGTTTCCTCAGCCTTCGCGAACAGCTCATAGCCGATGGGTTCCCCCGTATAGCCGGTCTTTGCGATCAACACATCCTTGCCCTCGAGCCTTATGCGGTTCATGGCGTTCTTCACGGGCTCCGTCAAAAATGCGCCCTCCGCCAAGGAAAGCAACATACGCTTTGATTCCGGTCCCTGCAGGGAGATCATGCCCATATCTTCCGTCCAATCGTCCATACGGGCGTCAAAGTCCGCAATCATACGGCTCAAATGCTCCCAATCCTTCCGCGCGTTGGAGGCGTTGACCACCAGAAGGTACTCCTCCTCCGCAAGCCGGTACAGATAGGCGTCGTCCAAGGCCCCGCCGTCCTCGTCCGGAATCAGCGCGTACTGCGCCTGCAGCGCCTCGAGCGCCGAGACGTTGCTGCTCAGGCAGCGCTGCAAAAACGCGAGGGCGCCCGGCCCCGACACGCGAAAACGGCCCATGTGGGAGATGTCAAACAGGCCCGCGTTCTTTCGCGTATTCAGATGTTCCTCCAATATGCCGCTCGGATAATTCACGGGCATCTCATAGCCGCCGAAATCCATCATCTTGGCGCCCAATCCGAGGTGTTCTTCGTATAAAATCGTTCGCTTCAACGCATCCATATCCTACTCCTCATCTTCCGTCCACTTCAGCACAGGCGATTTTGCGGCCCTGAGCTCATCAACCCGTCGCACGGGCGCGCTTTGCGGCGCCTCCTTCAAAAGTTCGGGAGCGGCGGTCGCCTCCCGCGCGATCCGCTCCATCGCGGCGATGAAAGCGTCCAAATCCGCGAGGCTTTCCGTTTCCGTGGGCTCGATCATCAGAGCGTTTTCGACGATCAGCGGGAAATACACCGTCGGCGGATGGAAGCCGAGATCAATCAGGCGCTTCGCCACATCCAAGGTCTTGACGCCGGGCGCGCCGGACGCCAAGCCGTCGAATACGAATTCGTGCATACAGGGGCGATCATAGGGCAGCTTGTACAGGCCTTTCAAGCTCTCCTTGATGTAGTTCGCGTTCAGCACCGCGTTTTGGGACGCCTCCTTCAGCCCCTCCGCACCCAACATCTTGATGTAGCACCAGGCCTTGAGCAGCACGCCGAAATTCCCGTAAAAGGACTTGAGCCTGCCGATGCTCTCGGCGCCGCCAAAGTCCAAGCCATAGACGTCGCCCCTCTTTGCGACCGTCGGGCGGGGCAGAAAGCGGATCAGATCCTCCCGCACGCCCAAGGGTCCCGCGCCCGGTCCCCCGCCTCCGTGCGGCGTCGAAAACGTCTTGTGCATGTTGAGGTGTATCACGTCAAAGCCCATGTCGCCGGGCCGCGCCACGCCCATGATCGCGTTCATATTGGCCCCGTCGTAATAGAGCAGTCCGCCGGCGCCGTGAACCATCTCCGCAATGCGCAGGATATCGCGTTCAAACAGACCCAGGGTGTTGGGGTTTGTCAGCATCAGGCCGGCGACATCCTCGTTCAGCGCGGCGCCGAGCGCGGCCTTATCCACCGTGCCGTCTTTGGCGGAAGCGATTTGGACAACCTCAAATCCCGCCTCCGCCGCACTGGCGGGGTTTGTCCCGTGGGAGGAATCCGGAACGATGATTCGCCTCCGCCTCCCCTCGCCCCGGCTCTCGTGCCATGCCTTGAAGATCATGAGCCCCGCCAATTCGCCCTGCGCGCCGGCTGCGGGCTGCAGGCTGAACTTCGCCATGCCCGTGATCTCCGACAGCATCCGATCGAGCTCGTACATGATCCTGAGCGCGCCTTGGGCCGCCGCCTCCGGCAGGTACGGATGCAGACCGCTGAAAGCGGGCATTGCGGCCGCGTCCTCGTTGAACTTGGGATTGTATTTCATGGTGCAGGAACCGAGCGGGTACATACCCCCGTCCAGGCCGTAGTTCTCTCGGGACAGGCGCGTATAATGCCTGACCGCCTCCGGCTCGCTCACCTGCGGCAGGAGCGGAGCCTCGGTCCTGAGCAGCTTCTCCGGAATCCCATAAGGACCCTCGTCCTCAATGCCCGAGGCGGGCAGCCTGTAGCCCGTTTTTCCCTCCGACGACAGTTCAAAAATCAATTTATCGTAATGCCGGCTCATTTCCCCGCTCCTTTCCGCTCCGCCAGAAGCGAAACCAGGCGATCCATCTCTTCCTTCGTCCTCTTTTCCGTAACGCAGAACAGCGCCGCGCGATCATCGGCCGGATAGCCGGCCCCCGGAAGCGCGTCCGCGAGCGGATATCCGCCCAGTATGCCGTTTCGGAGCAGCATCTCGTTGGCCTCGCGCGCGTCCGCGGGCAGCTTTACGGCAAATTCGTCGAAAAACGGGCCGTCGAACAGGGGTTTTATGCCGATTCGCTCGAGGCGCTTTTGCAGATAGCGCGCCTTTTTCATGCTCTGCTCCGCCGCCTCCCGCAAGCCCTCTCCGCCGAGCAGACTGAGATAGATCGCGGCGGTCAGCGCGTTGAGCCCCTGGTTGGAGCATATGTTCGAGGTGGCCTTCTCTCGGCGTATGTGCTGCTCTCTGGTTTGCAGGGTAAGCGTGAAGGCCCGCCTTCCCTCAAGATCAAGGGTTTGGCCGACCATCCTGCCCGGCAGCTTGCGCATCAGGGGCGCCTTTGCCGCCATAAAGCCCAGATAGGGTCCGCCGTAATTCAAAGCCGTGCCGAAGGACTGCCCCTCGCCGACCGCGATATCCGCCCCCTGCCTGCCCGGACTCTCCAGAACGGCCAGAGACAGCGGGTCCGTGACGCAGGCGACGAGCAGGGCCTTTCGCGCGTGCGTCGGGCCTTCAAGCGCGGAAATATCCTCGATGAGTCCGAAGAAATTCGGGCTCTGCGCGACGACGCAAGCCGTGTCGTCCGACAGGAGCGAGGACAGGGCCGCCGCATCCGTGACGCCGTCTTTCAGCGGGATATCCGAAAGGGCAATCCCGCCCGCCCGCGCGTAGGTTTCGATCACCTCGCGCGTCTCGGGATGCACGGCGCGCGATACGAGGACGGCGCGCCTCCCCGTATGCCGGACGGCCGTCAGCACGGCCTCCGCGCAGGCGGAGGCCCCGTCGTACATGGAGGCGTTGGCCGCGTCCATGCCGGTCAGACTCGCGATCATCGTCTGAAACTCGAATATCGCCTGCAGGGTCCCTTGGCTGATCTCCGGTTGATAGGGCGTATAGGCCGTGTAAAACTCCGAGCGCGAGGTCAGGTACTTGATCGCGGAAGGAATCAGCCTGTCGTATGCGCCGGCGCCGAGGAAGCATACAAGGCGTTCCGCACCGGTGTTTTTTTCGGCGATCGCGCCCAGTTCCCTGTAAAGCTCCGCCTCGGACAGCGGCTTTCCGAGCGTCAGATCCCCTTTCAGCCTGAGCCCCGCGGGGATGTCGCGATACAGCTCGTCCAGGGATGCGGCGCCGATGACGTCGAGCATGTGCTCCCTGTCGGAGCGCGTGTTCGGAACGTATGCGCTCATTCCCCGCTCTCCTTCTCCGTCAGCTCCCTGTAAGCGGCCGCGTCCAGGAGGGCGCCCGGCGCAAAGGGGTCCTTCAGCGAAACGGTGATCAGCCGGTTTCCGAAGGCGTCGTCCTTGAGCAGCGCGGGATCTTCCTCAACCGCGTCGTTCCGCTCCGTCACCGTGCCGGAAACGGGCATGAACAGCTCCGAGACTGCCTTGACGGATTCGATCGCGCCGAATACATCCCCGGCCGCGAATTCGCTTCCAATTTCCGGCAATTCAACATACGCGATGTCCCCAAGCGCGTGCTGCGCGAAATCGGTGATCCCGATATGGGCCGTTTCGCCTTCGACCTTCAGCCATTCATGCTCGCGCGTGTAGTAAAGTCCGTCCAATATTTTCATATCTGCCTCCTTTGCCAAACCATAAAAAAAGAGACGCAAAGAATTTTCGCCTTGCGTCTCTGTATCTTTTGCCTGAGAGCATCACCCAAACAGCGGCTTTCTCCTTCGGCGCCTTTCGGTCTTTTCAGAGTTCTATCCGGTAATGATATTTTTGCCTGAAAGCTTCTGCCGGGCGTTTGGCAAACGCCGCATTTCCTCTTCGGCCACCGCGATTCGGTGTCTCACATTACCATCATATAGATCAATATTCGATTGTGCGAAAACCTCTCGTTCTCGCCTGCTTTAAATACCATATCACAAAAAACGCCGCTCCGCAAGTCAAATTTTTCATCTGCCCGAGCGTCAGCCGCCGAGATACGCCTTCCGAATCTCGTCGCTCTCCGAAAGCTCCTTGCCCGCGCCTGTAACGACGATGCCGCCCGTTTCGAGCACATAGGCGCGATCCGCGACATACAGGGCCATCTGCGCGTTTTGCTCCACGAGCA
>JAISDV010000049.1 GCA_031264545.1 Oscillospiraceae bacterium
GCTAACACTGTTTCAAGATGATGGCAGCTATGCAGCAGGGATTATAAAAGTGCCGTATTCGTTGGGAATACGGCACTTTTCCTCGCGTTTGGCTATTGACGGGCGAGACAGATGGCAGAGGACAAAGAGGAAGGGAAAAAAACGGGGTTCGAGTACCGGGTGCGCGTGATAACGAAGTGGGTTTTAAAGTTCGACTGCACTTTAATCGCTTTGTTCATAACATAAAATTCATGCGTTTTATCAAAATTCTTTCGCCGCCATGCCCATACATCCTTGCTGCGTTCCGTCTGCCCCCGCCGGTCTGCCCCCGCCGGCTAAAATAACTGGAAATCCGAACTGCGGCGTGCTATAATAAATCAAATTAACACAAATTATGCGCAAAGTCTCGCAATCGTGCGAAAATGCGGTGCCATATGCCGCTTCCGCCGCCGATTTTCGACGGAGATCGGTTTGTGTCTTGAGCTCAGCGAAAGGAATGATCTTTTTATGGACTATACCGAAACGCTCGTCCGCCATATAAACGGCTATAAGGGGCTGATCATCAATGCGACGCTGGACAGGGTCGCGCTTCAGACCGGCGAGCACACGCTGCGCGAGGTCGTCGAGCATCCCGGCGGGGTCGCGGTCATTCCGGTTGACGGCGAAGGCTATGTCTATTGTGTCCGCCAATTCCGCTACCCGATGAACGCGCACCTGCTGGAGGTTCCGGCGGGAAAGCTCGAAACAGGCGAAGCGCCTATCCGCTGTGCCGAGCGTGAGCTCTCGGAGGAGACGGGCATAACGGCCGGCGAATACACCGACCTCGGAAGGTTCTATCCCTCCCCCGGCTTCTGCCGGGAAACCATCTATCTTTATCTGGCAAGAGACCTGCATTTCGGACAGGCGCACCCCGACCGCCATGAGCTTCTGGACGTCCAACGGATTCATCTCGACGAGTTGATCGGACTTGTCATGGCAAACGCGCTTGCCGATGCGAAAACCGTGATCGCAGTGCTTAAGGCGAAGCGCCTCCTTTCATGACCTCTTATAAAACCGAAAGGAATAACGGAAAATGGCAAAGACCGTCTTGATCGTCGACGACGAGAAATCGATCGTCGATATTCTGAGGTTCAACCTCGAGAAATCGGAATACGAAGCTATCTGCGCCTACGACGGGCGCGAGGGGCTGCGGCTGGCCAGAGAGCGGAACCCCGATCTGATACTTCTGGATGTGATGCTTCCCTACATAGACGGATTCGAGGTATGCCGAACGCTCCGCAACGAGGGCTGCGGTATCCCCATTATCATGATCACGGCGCGCGAGGAGGAAACGGACAAGGTGTTCGGTCTCGAGCTGGGCGCGGACGACTATATTACAAAGCCCTTTTCCGTGCGCGAGCTGCTGGCCAGGGTAAAGGCAAATATGCGCCGGTCCGCCGGCGCGGAGCCGTCGGCGGTCTGTCCGGGCGAATCTATCAGCAGCAGGGGGCTCGTCATCGACTTCGAGCGGCACACGGTGTTTAAGGGCGGCCGCGATCTGGAGCTGACACAGCGGGAATATGAGTTGATCAAGTATCTTGCTTGTTCCCCCGGAAGGGTCATCTCCCGCGAGAAGCTCATGAGCGAGGTCTGGCAGTACGACTATTACGGCGATCTCCGGGCCGTCGACGTGGCTGTACGCCGCCTGCGCGAAAAGCTTGAAGACAATCCCGCCGAACCCGAATATGTGATGACAAAGCGCGGCGTAGGTTATTATTTCAGTGAGGAATAGCCCGATATACTCAGGCCCGGGTGCGGCGACAATCCACCGGTCCGTCCTTTTCGGAGGGTTTTTATGAACAAAAGCCTTTATACGAAGCTCGTTCTGATCATGCTGCTGCTCATTCTCTCGCTGATGGCCGTCGCCGGGGCCTTTCTGATGAACGGGATACGCAGCTTTTACCTCGACGATTTCTACCAGAAAATGAAAACGGTGTTTGAAAACCCTGAGTTTGCGAACGACCTGTACTCCGCCGCAAGCGATACGGCGGGCGATACAAGTCCCGAAGCAAAGCTGGCGGAGCGTCTCAGGACTTATTCCGGCCAGCTCGGGATAGACTCCGGTTCAAGAAACTACTATATCCTGAGCGGACAGACCGGCGCCGTGCTGACCGGCTCGGACACTGAGACCGACAGTGTCGCGATGACGCCGAACATCCTGACAGCCATCGGCGGCGAGGCGGGTTATATCAACGACCACAGCGCGGAATACATGGACGTTGCCCTGCCGGTCGACGGCGGGGCAAAAGGCTATATCATCTATATTAAGGACAACAAAAGCGCCGTTTACGATCTGAGCTCGGCGCTGATCGGTATTCTCAGCCGGGCGCTGCTGATCGGCCTTATCATCTCCGTTTTTCTCAGCATGCTTCTGGCCAAGGCCATGGTGACACCTCTGCAGAACCTGACAAAAGCGGCTGAAAGCGTCTCCGCAGGGGACTTTTCTCCAAAGCTGGAATCGGATGCCAAGGACGAGATCGGTGTGCTCACCCGAACCTTCAGCAGCATGGCGCGGCAGCTTGAAACTACGCTCGATCATCTGAAAAGGTCGGAGACCATGCGCCGCGAGTTCGTTGCCAACGTTTCGCACGAATTGCGGACGCCAATCACCAGTATCCGAAGCTATGCGGAAACGCTCCAGGACGCGGAGAGCCTGCCCGCGGAGACGGAAAAAGAATTCCTCGGCGTTATCGTCAACGAGAGCGACCGTATGACGAATATTGTTCAGGACCTGCTGATGCTTTCGCGTTTCGACGCAGGCAGCATGGAATTTTCCTTCGCGCGCTTTTCTTTCGAAAAAGCCCTGCGCGATGTCTACAGCGCTATGCTGCTCGAGGCGAAAAAGCACGATCACCGCTTCACGCTGGAGCTGAAGACGCCGCTGCCGGAGCTTGTGGGCGACAGGGCGCGGATCGAGCAGGTCCTCATTAATATGATATCGAACGCGATCAAATACACGCGGGACGGCGGAACCATTGCGTTATCCGCCGGACAGGCAGGCGATGCTGTCTGGGTAAGTGTCCGGGATAACGGCATCGGCATACCAAAGGAGGACCTGCCAAAGGTTTTCGACCGTTTTTACCGGGTCGACAAGGCGCGCAGCCGCGAATCCGGCGGAACCGGCCTCGGCCTTTCAATCGCCAGAGAAATCATTGCGCGTCACAACGGTAAGATCACGCTGAACAGCCGTCCGGGTAAGGGAACGGTTATTACGGCAACGCTTCCCGTGGAGGGCCCACAAAATGCCTGACAAAACAAAGCTCGCGGACATCGCAAAAAACTGCGTAATCGTTCTGTTGTTCGCTTCCGCGGTCTTTCTCCTCTCGAAGGTCGTTTTCAATGGGCGCGACCGCCTATCCGGGGAATTGAGCGGCTTCTTTTCCGGGAAAAGCGGAGAGAACTCCGCTGCGCTCCCGGGTACGAACGGCCCGAGCTCCGCTGCGAGTCCGGTCTTTCTCATGACCACCTCGGAGGACGGCTCGCACTACGCGGTCAAATACGCCGGTGAGGACCGGGAAAAGCTCGTCTCGCAGTTTTCCGCCTATCTCGGCGAGGCGCTCGGCTCTCCGGCCAGACCTGAGGCGATCACAGAGGACCTATGGCGAGAAGCGCTTACCGGGAGCGGGGTTTTCTTTGACTACCTCTATCCGCAGCCCCTTTCCGTCCTGGCCGCCTGGCTCGGAACGGAAGCCTCCGGTCCCGTCTCCGAAAAATCTGCCCGCCGTTTCCTGCTCGCAGATGACGGCGGCGATGTGACGCTTTATTTCATAAGCGCCGGAGAAAACAGGGTATACAGCTGCAAAACCGCTATCAGCTTTGCCTCGCTCGCCGCAAGAATCAAGGGGCTCCCGGCAGGAAGCGCCAACTTCGCTTTTGAGCTCGGCGGGGAGTATGAAAAGCTTGCCCCCTATTTCATCTTCTCCAACGAAAGCGGCTCCCTCCGCGGACTCAGCTCCGTAAATCCCGCCAGGGAGGGCTTCGACAGCTCGGCGCTTATGGACAGCTTCGGAATGAACAGCCAGATCGCGAACAAATACGCTGAGACGGGCGGCGCGGTCGTCTACGTCGATGGGGATAAAAGCCTGCGCTTCGAGACCGCCGGAAGGCTCGTTTTCAGTGTTTCAGGCGGCAGCGGCCTGCCGCTGACGGCAAGCGGCTCAGCTCTCGGTCTTGCCGACTGTGTTTCCGCTTGCCTTAAGATCATTAACGACAGCATCGGCCTCGCCGCGGGCGACGCCGAAATTTCGCTCGCGGGTGTTTCCGAATTGTCCGATACCGGGAATTACACCGTCAATTTTGCCTATTTTGCGGGCGGTATCCCTGTGGTTCTCTCAGGCGGCGCTTACGCCGCGCGCTTCGAGGTCCGCGGCGGCACGCTGATAAGGGCCGAGCTGCATTTCAGGAGCTTCGCCTTTACCGGAGACACGGTTCTGGTTCTGCCTGAAAAGCAGGCTGCGGTCATCGCCGCCGCCGGACCGGGCGGCGAGCCTGTGCTGAGCTATGAGGACAGGCCGGACGGTGTCGTCTGCACATGGATATCGCATAAGGAATGAAAGGCGCTGAATGTGGATAAGTCCAAGATCAAAAGCTCGATCATTATACTGCTTGCCGTCGTGAACGTCTGCCTGCTTGCCCTTGTTTTTTCGGACAATACGGAGACCCGGAAAGCGCGGCTTTACCGGCAGGAAGCGCTTGAAGCGGTCTTTGCCGAAAATGGCATTGCGTTCGATCCGGCCACAGCGATCCCCGATACCGCGCCGCCGCTTATGACGCTGCGGCGTGACGTTGAGACGGAAGAAAAAAGCTTCCGCGCGCTCATCGGCCGGGCCTCTGTCGAGGACCAGGGCGGAAATGTCTTCTTTTTCCTGGGGACGGCCGGACAGGCACAATCACGCGGAACCGGCGAATTCGAGCTGATGCTGCTCGAAGCCGATCCTATAGCAGCCGGCAAAGACGCGGTTTCCGCGGCGGAAGCCGCGATGAAAAAGCTCGGCTACGAATGCGCGGACATCGCGCCCGCCGTCACGTGGGACAGCAGCAGCACCCTGGTTACCCTCGTCTGCGCGCAGGACGGAATCCCTGTACGCAACGCCAGAATCAGCTTTTATTTTCTGGCCGGGAGGCTCCAGACCATAAGCGGCGCCGGACCGCTGGACAAAAAAATTGCCGCTTCCGCCGCCGCTGACTATCCCGACGGGATAACGGTGCTGATGAAATTTCTGGAGTTGATCAACCAGACCGGCCGGGTATGCGGCCGGGTAAACGGCGTCGGTGTCGAGTACGTCATGTCCTCCGCCGTTTCAGGCAGCTGCACGCTCAGGCCTGTCTGGCACATCGAAGCCGATTCCGGCTCCTTTTTCATCGACGCCGCGACACTGAAAGAAGAAAATATTGAGGCTTCAGCCTGAAAACGCAGCACCTGGGCCCGTATGACGATATAAGCTGCTTTTCGAATGCGCCAATGCAGCCTCAGAGCCTGAATTCACAGCGCGAAACGGCAGCCGCGAAGCGGTTTGCCGTTTCTTGCTGTTGACGCGCCGCGGGCTTCCGTGTATGATTAAGCTGTCGTTTTCCCCGCGGCAAAAAAGATAAACCGGAGTCGCTATGAAACAAAGGATTCACGGGCACCTGCTCACACTCATCGTGATACTGTTTGCAGTCTTCCTGCTCTACGGCATGTATTTCAATCTTTTC
This sequence comes from Oscillospiraceae bacterium, assembly GCA_031264545.1. Lineage (GTDB taxonomy): Bacteria > Bacillota > Clostridia > Oscillospirales > Oscillospiraceae > UBA2658. Next base: position 5,713 of record JAISDV010000049.1, read on the forward strand.
GGCGCCAACGCGCAGCCGACAATGGCCTTTTTCTCGATCAACAAGGCTGAGCTGGGCGTCATTCTGAGTGTTCAGGCCATAGGCTGCCTCGTGGTGTCGATTTTTCTCGCGCTTTTCGGGGAACGCTTCAACAAGCTCCGCGGACTGAGCCTCGGCCTTGTGCTGATGGGCATTTTCGCCCTGCTTGTGAGTACGATTCCTTCCTATACCGCGCCCGGCGGCGGCTATACGCTCATGCTCGTCTTTTCCCTGGCCGCAGGCTCAGGATATATCATTATCGATCTGCTCATGAACGGGGTCGTCGCGGATATTTATCCCGGGCACAAAAACACCCTGCTGCCCTTTATACACGCCATGTTCGGAACCGGCGCGATGCTCGCGCCGGGCTTCGTCGCGTCCCTGACGGACCTCGGCGTGCCGGCAAGCTTTGCCCTGCCCTACCGTTATCTCGGTCTTGCCGCCATCATTGCCGCCCTGCCGCTGATCGCCGCAGCAAAGCGCGCCAGCGCCGGTACGCCTTATGCCGATATGGCGGTCATGCGCAGCCGGGCGAAAGAGAACCCCGCGGAGGTTTTCAAGAGTCCAAAGGCCTGGTTCTTCCTCATATGCGGGATTTTCATGATGATTTTCCAGAACGGCATGTCGGCCTGGCTGCCCATCTACTGCGCTGAGCGGCTTTCATTCGAAACACAGCTCGCCGGCCTTGTGCTGACGGTATACTTCGCGGGAACGCTTGTCATGCGCCTTTTCTCGCCGTTGATTTTCCGTTTCATCGCGGTCGCGCGGTTTTACGCAATCACGATCCTGGGCTCTGCGGCGCTTTTTGCGCTCTGCTTCCTTTTTGTGCGGACGGAAGCTCTGATGATAGCCTGCGCGGCGCTGGGCGGCCTGCTTCAGGGCACGGCGGCCCCGTCCATCATCATTCTCTCCTGCGACGCCTTTCCCGAGCGCACCGCCTCGGCTTCGGCGATCTTCGTGCTGGCTGTCTCCGTATCCTCGTTCATCGGCCCCGTCCTGATCGGCGGCGTGATCGAGACGCTGGGCTATCAGCCCGCTCTGCTGATCATCACGCTCTTTCTTCCGATCTCCGTCGCTTTCGCTGCCCTCGGCTCGAGACAAGGCAGTCCAAAAGGCAGCGCCTGAGCGCCTCCGCCGAAAACGGGGCTGCCGCGCCGGGACAAGCTCCGTGCGGCAAACCGGCGCGCCCTGCCGGCGTTATTCCGGCATTTCGACCGACCAGACGGGCGCCTTATCCCCATGGATCCGGCACGCTCTCCTGATGTCACTGGCGAGCACGTCCACAGTCTCCGGCCTGGTTGCCCAGCTCGTCACGAAACGGATGGCCGTTTTGCCGTCGGACAGCGTCTTCCACCGAGAAAAACTATAATTCTTTGCCAGCTGCGCGATCACGCCCTCGCTGACGATCGGAAATTGCTGGTTCGTAGGCGAATCGTAGAGAAAGGCGCAGCCACCGCCGTGAAAGGCGTCCCTGATTGCCATCGCCAGCCTGACCGCGTGCCGCCCCAGCTCGAGATAAAGCCCGTCCTTGAAAAGCGTTTCAAACTGGACGCCCAGGAGCCGGCCCTTGGCCAGCATGCCGCCGCGTTGCTTGATGTGATAACGGAAGTCCTCGTTCAGGCCCGCGCTGCAGATACAGACCGCCTCGCCGAAGAGCGCGCCGACCTTGGTTCCGCCGATATAGAAAACGTCGCAGAGCTGCGCCAGATCGGCCATGAAAACGTCGTTCCGCTTCGCGCCGAGCGCATAGCCGAGCCGCGCCCCGTCCAGATAGAGCGTCAGCTTCTTTTCGCCGCAGACCTCGCGCAGCGCCAGAAGCTCGGCCTTGGTATAGAGCAGCCCTGTCTCTGTGGGCTGCGAGAGATAAACCATCGCGGGCTGGGGCGTGTGGACACGGTTTGGGTCCTCCCAGTGCGTCTCGACGCATTCGCGCACCTGCGCCGCCGTCAGCTTTCCGTCCGGCGCGGGCAGGGCGAGCACCTTATGCCCTGTCGCCTCGACCGCGCCCGCTTCATGTCCCGCGATATGTCCCGTTTCCGCGGAAATCACCGCCTGATGCGGCCGGAGCACAGACCCGATCACGGTCGCGTTTGCCTGCGTGCCGCCGACGAAAAAATGCACGTCCATGTCCTCTCTGCCGCAGGCAAGCTTAATCATCCGGCGCGCCGCTTCGCAGTATTCGTCCTCGCCGTAGCCGGGCGTCTGCTCCTTGTTTGTCTGCAAAAGGGCCTCCATGATGCGCGGATGCGCGCCTTCTGCGTAATCGCATTCAAATCTCTGCATATACAATCCTCCGTGATTCCTGTTCATTATAGTTTACAAGCTTTCGGACTGTCAATCGCCAAAGACAAATACTTTCGCCGCAGGCGCGCCGGACCTGCGGGAACATGCGATTTGCCGCATGATTTATTGCACAAGAATCAATTTACATTTTCGTATATTTGTGTTAGAATATCGTCCGTCAGTTCCTGTATGCATGGAACGGAATTTTCACCGGGATCGTTTTCCGGCAGGAGGGAGGCCGCCATGGCGCACGGCTTTTTCGCGCTGATCTCGCGCATGCGCTATATCGTGCGCTGGGGGCTTATGCGCAACAGCCTGCCCGAGAATATCCAGGAGCACAGCCACATGGTCGCCGTGCTCGCGCACTGTCTCGCGGTCATCGGCAGGGATATTTACGGCAAGACCGTTTCCCCCGAAAAATGTGCTGTCGGCGCGCTGTATCACGACGCGTCCGAGATCCTCACGGGCGACCTGCCCACCCCGATCAAGTACCGCAGCGAGGCGATCCGTTCGTCCTACAAGGCGCTGGAGCAAAACGCCAGCCGCAGGCTGCTGGGCTTCCTGCCGGACGCGCTGCAGCCGGCTTTCGGGCCGTTGCTGCTTCAGGACGACCCGGAAATCGCGGCCTACGTCCGGGCGGCGGACAAGCTTTCCGCTTATATCAAATGCATTGAGGAGCGCCAGGCGGGCAACGACGAATTCCGCTCGGCGGAGGCTCAGCTTTTCGCCGTTCTGCGGGAAAATCCCCTGCCAGAGCTCGCTTATTTCATGGAAAACTTCATCCCCGCCTTCGAGCTTACGCTCGATGAGCTGGGTGCGATGGATTAAGAACCAGTATACCCGGAAAGCCGACCTCGCCCGGGGAAGGCCTGTTCAAACTCTGTACGCGGACATATTGGAGGTTAAGGATTTATGCGCGCGTTCGTTACTGTCGTCGGTCAGGACAAGGTTGGCATCATCGCCGCCATCTGCATCCTCCTGGCCGAAAAAAACGTCAATATTCTCGACATCAGCCAAACCATTCTGCAGGACTGCTTCACGATGATTATGCTCGTGGACGCCTCTGAATGCGCCGTGCCTTTCGCGGAGCTGCGTGACCGCCTTGCCGAGCTCGGCGCGAAAATGGCGCTTACCATCCGTATCCAACGTGAGGAAATTTTCGACGCGATGCATAAAATCTGAGGCGGAGAAACGATTATGATCAATCAAGGCGAAATTCTTCAGACGATCCGAATGATAGACCGGCAGCATCTGGACGTCCGCACGATCACCATGGGCATCTCCCTGCGCGACTGCGCGCACTCGGATATTGCGCTCAGCTGCGGCAAAATATACGACAAAATCTGCCGCCTGGCCGGGGACCTGGTTAAAACCGGCGAGAGTATCGAGGCGGAATTCGGTATCCCCATCGTCAATAAACGCATCTCCGTCACGCCGATCGCCCTTATCGCGGAAAGCTGCGACGCGGCCGACTATCTTCCCTTTGCCAAGGCGCTCGACCGGGCGGCAAAAACAGTCGGCGTCGATTTCCTCGGCGGTTTTTCCGCCCTCGTGCACAAGGGCTGCACCCTCGGCGACGAAAAGCTTCTCCGCAGCATCCCGGAGGCCCTCGCGGAGACGGAGCTCGTCTGCTCGAGCGTTAACGTCGGCACAACGCGCGCGGGCATCAACATGACGGCCGTGCGCGCCATGGGCGAGATCATAAAAGAGACCGCATACCTGACAAGGAACAGCGGCAGTCTCGGCTGCGCGAAGCTCGTCGTGTTCTGCAACGCGGTGGAGGACAACCCCTTCATGGCGGGCGCTTTCCATGGCATCGGGGAGCCCGAGTGCGAGATCAACGTCGGCGTCTCGGGTCCCGGCGTGGTGTACGAGGCACTGAAAGCCGCGAAGGGCCAGCCGCTGGATGCGGTGGCCGAAACCATCAAAAAAACCGCCTTCCATATTACCCGCGTGGGCCAGCTTGTCGCGCAGGAGGCGTCCGCCCGTTTGAAGGTTCCTTTCGGCGTGGTCGACCTCTCGCTCGCACCAACCCCCGCGATCGGCGACAGTGTGGCGGATATTCTCGAGGAGATGGGGCTTTCCTCCGTCGGCGCGCCCGGGACGACGGCTGCGCTGGCGCTTTTGAACGACGCGGTCAAGAAGGGCGGCGTAATGGCCTCCAGCAACGTCGGCGGGCTTTCCGGCGCGTTTATTCCCGTCAGCGAGGACGCGGGCATGATCGCCGCGGCCCGGGCGGGGCACCTGACTCTCGAAAAGCTCGAGGCAATGACCTGCGTCTGCTCCGTTGGCCTGGATATGATCGCCGTTCCCGGCGACACCCCGGCGGAAACGCTCGCGGCCATCATCGCGGACGAAGCGGCGATCGGCATGGTCAACAACAAGACCGCCGCCGTACGCATCATCCCGGCCTACGGCAAGAAGCTGGGCGACAGGGTTGAATTCGGCGGTCTGCTCGGCAGCGCGCCGATCATGCCGGTCAACACCTGCTCGCCTGCGGAATTTGTCCTGCGCGGCGGGCGCATACCCGCCCCGATGCACAGCCTCAGAAATTGAGGCGCGGAACAAAGTAAGCAATAAATCAACTCATGGCAGACAGCCATGGCGAGGGGAGAAAACATGCACGATTCGGAAAAAACCATGGATAAGCTCGTAGCCCTCTGCAAAAACCGCGGCCTTGTCTATGCCGGCAGCGAAATTTACGGCGGTCTCGCCAACAGCTGGGACTACGGCCCGCTCGGCGTAGAGCTGAAAAACAACATCAAGCGCGTCTGGTGGAAAAAATTTGTCCAGGAGAATCCCTATAATGTCGGACTCGACTCCGCGATCCTGATGAATCGCCAGGTCTGGGCCGCCTCCGGCCACGTAACGACCTTCAACGACCCGCTGATCGACTGCAAGGCCTGCAAAATGCGCCACCGCGCCGATAAGCTGATCGAGGACTGGCTTGCCGAAAACCCGACAGCCGCCGCCAATGTCGAGGCCATGACGAACGCGGACATGGTCGCCTTCATCCGCGAGAAAGCCATCGCCTGCCCGGCTTGCGGAAAGAGCGATTTTACCGATATACGCAAATTCAACCTCATGTTCAAGACCCATCAGGGCGTGACGGAGGACAATTCCACCGAGGTCTATCTCCGCCCTGAAACCGCGCAGGGCATTTTTGTCAACTTTAAAAACATCCAGCGCACCACCCGCCGCAAGCTTCCCTTCGGCGTCTGCCAGATCGGCAAGAGCTTCCGCAACGAGATCACGCCGGGCAACTTCATTTTCCGTATCCGCGAATTCGAGCAGATGGAGCTGGAGTTCTTCTGTGAGCCAGGCACGGATCTCGAATGGTTCGACTACTGGCGCGCCTATTGCCGCGACTGGCTGCTGAACCTCGGTATGCAGGAGAAAAATCTCCGCCTGCGTGACCACGAGAAGGCGGAGCTTTCCTTTTATTCCAAAGCGACAACGGATTTTGAATATCGCTTCCCTTTCGGCTGGGGCGAGCTTTGGGGCATCGCAGACCGCACGGACTACGACCTTACCCAGCACCAGAAGGCCTCCGGCCAGGACCTGGACTACTACGACCAGGAGAAAAACGCACACTACGTCCCCTACGTCGTCGAGCCTTCCCTTGGCGCGGACCGCGTGACGCTGGCCTTCCTTGCAGACGCCTACGATGAAGAGATCGTGGACGCGGAAAAAAATGACGTCCGCGTCGTGCTGCGCCTGCATCCCGCCCTCGCGCCGGTCAAGTGCGCGGTCCTGCCGCTTTCCAAAAAACTCGGCGAGCCGGCGGAGGCGCTTTTCCGTTCCCTCCAGAAGCACTTCATGGCCGAATACGACGAGACCGGCTCCATCGGTAAGCGCTACCGCCGTCAGGACGAGATCGGCACGCCCTTCTGCGTGACCTACGACTTCGACTCTGAAAACGACGGCTGCGTCACCGTGCGCGAGCGCGACACGATGGCGCAGGCGCGTGTAAAGATCGCGGAGCTTGCCGCCTATATTGAAAAGCGTCTTGATTTTTGAGCCGCTATATCCGGAAAACGGAGGATGCGCATGACAGCGGGCCAGGAATTTGTGAAAAAAATACGGCCGATCGGCGTGGTATTCTTTCTCACGCTGTTTGCGCTCTTTATGTATATCTGCTTCAGCTCCGGCGCAAACCCGATCCCGGGCTACGAGCCGCCGCACGATTCGGCCTACTATGCGCAAAACGTCCAAACCCTCACCGAGCTGAAAACTGAGTTGGAAGCAAACGTTTTCCCGGCGCTCGCCGGCAGCATAAGCTGCCGGCTCGAGGGCGGGGGACTGATAATTGTTATCGATAAGGCAAGCTTCGCCACGACCCGTTCCGCCATTGAAAAATTCTATGACGGAAGTCTGTTCACCTTTGTCCGGAGCGAATAAACCGCCCCGGACTGAATTTTCCGCCCAGGAGGTAAAGCATGAAAGACGGCTTTGTTAAGGCCGCGGCCGGAACGCCAGAGATCCGTGTCGCCGACTGTGCGTATAACACGACCGCCATTCTCGATATGATCCGGTCGGCCGAGACGCTGGGCGTGAAGCTTCTCGCCCTGCCCGAGCTCTGTGTGACGGGTTATACCTGCGCCGATCTTTTTTTTCAGCACACGCTGACCGAGAGCGCCGAGGCTGCGCTCTCGGCCATCCTTTCCGAGACGGCCGGAACGGACATGCTGTTCGCTCTCGGCCTGCCGGTTTCCTTCAGCGGGAAGCTCTATAACTGCGCGGCGGTCTGCTGTCGGGGAAGGCTGCTCGCTCTCGTACCGAAAACCTTTCTGCCGAATTACGGCGAGTTTTATGAGCGCCGCTGGTTTGCCGAGGGCCGGCGCGAGCCGCGTCCCATCCGTTTTGCGGGTCAGGACACACTGATCGGCACGGAGCTTGTTTTCCCCTGTGAGCGCGTGCCCGGCCTGTGTGTCGGGGTCGAGATCTGCGAAGACCTCTGGGTCCCGGAGCCGCCCTCCACCCGCCTCGCCCTCGCCGGCTCGACGGTGATATTGAACCTCTCCGCCAGCAATGCGCTGGCCTCCAAGGACGCCTACCGCCGGGCGCTCGTCACCGGTCAGTCCGGCAGGCTCATGTGCGGCTATATCTATGCCGACGCGGGGGAAGGCGAGAGCACGACGGATCTCGTTTTCGCCGGGCATAACCTGATCGCCGAAAACGGCCTGCTGCTCGAAGAGAGCCGTTTTGAAACGGGACTTGTCGTCTCCGAGCTGGACGTCGATTACCTTATCCTTGAGCGCACGCGAATCAGCACCTTCCCGCCCGACCGCGGTCCTCAGCCCGGGCACGTCCCTTTCGCGCTCCGGCCTGAGGAGACGGCGCTGACCCGCCCGGTATCCCCGACGCCTTTCGTTCCGCACGGCCGCGCCGAGCGCAGTGCCCGCTGCGAGGAGATTTTTCGGATCGCCGCGCTGGGACTGAAAAAGCGCCTGGCGCATACGGCCGCGAAAACCGCCGTCATCGGCGTTTCCGGCGGCCTGGATTCCACGCTGGCGCTGCTGATCACGGCGCGGGCCTTCGACCTGCTCGGCCTGCCGCGCGGGAATATCGTCGCGGTGAGCATGCCCGGCTTCGGTACGACGGCGCGCACAAAAAGCAATGCCGGGCTGCTGGCCGGAGAGCTTCACGCGGCGCTGCGGACGATCGATATCACAAAGGCCGTCAGGCAGCACTTTGCGGATATCGGTCATGACGCGCGCGTACTCGACGTGGTATTTGAAAACACCCAGGCCCGTGAACGCACCCAGGTGCTGATGGATCTTGCCAACGCCCTCGGCGGCCTCGTCATCGGAACCGGGGATATGTCGGAGCTGGCGCTCGGCTGGGCGACTTACAACGGCGATCACATGTCCATGTACGGCGTCAACTCCGGTATTCCGAAAACGCTCGTGCGTTATTTGGTGGAATACTGCGCGGATATCGCCGAGTCGCAGGCGCTTTCGGCAGTGCTGCGCGATATTCTGGCGACGCCGGTCTCGCCCGAGCTGCTGCCCGCGGAGAACGGCGACATCAGTCAGAGGACGGAGGAGCTGGTCGGCCCCTATGAGCTGCACGACTTTTTCCTCTATCACATGATTCGCCGCGGCTGCGGGCCGAAGAAAGTGCTGCGCCTCGCCGAATACGCCTTCGGCGGCGCTTACGGCCGCGAAACGCTTATCGCGTGGCTGCGCATCTTCATCCGCCGCTTTTTCGCCCAGCAATACAAGCGCAGCTGCCTGCCGGACGGACCGAAGGTCGGGACGCTCTCGCTCAGTCCGCGCGGCGATTTGCGTATGCCCTCCGACGCGGTCTGCGACGCCTGGCTCGCACAGCTCGAAACATTGGGCGGAGACGCCTGACAGGGGGGCGCATATGAAACACCGGGTCCTAGCGCGCGTTCTCTTATTTATGGTTCTTTTCTCAGGAATCGGCGCGGCGGCTTGGACCTTGCGCCCGCCGGCAGCGCCCTCTGACAAATCCAAGCGCGTGCGCACGCAGTGCGCACATGCGCGTAAAAAATAGTTTCACAGAAACTATTTTTTATTATTTTGTGCCGAATATCCTGTCGCCCGCGTCGCCGAGGCCGGGAACTATGTACCCGTGGCTGTTGAGCCGCTCGTCCATCGCGGCGATATAAATATCGACGTCGGGATGCGCCTCCTGGATCTTTTTCGCGCCCTCGGGCGCGCCGATGATGCACATAAGCTTGATATGCCGGCAGCCGTATTCCTTCATGAAGGTGATCGCCGCCGAAGCGCTGCCGCCGGTCGCAAGCATCGGGTCGACGATGATAATGTCGCGCTCGGCGACATCCTTGGGCATTTTACAGTAATACTTGACGGGCATCAGCGTGTCCGGATCGCGGTAAAGCCCGATGTGCCCGACCTTTGCGCTGGGGATCATCGTGAGCATGCCGTCGACCATGCCGAGGCCTGCGCGCAGGATGGGAACAATCGCCAGTTTTTTCCCAGCGATGCGTTTGACCTTTGCTTTGGCGACGGGCGTTTCGATCTCGGTCTCCTCGAGAGGAAGATCACGGGTGGCCTCATAGCACATGAGGGTGGCGACCTCCGAGACAAGCTCGCGGAACTCCTTGACGCTCGTGTCCTTTTCACGCATGACGGAAAGCTTATGCTGGATAAGCGGATGGTCGAATACAATTACCTTACTCATAAAAAAGATCATTCCTTTCGCTGCGCTCATGACACAAACAGACCATTAAAAGGCAGGATCTTTTTGCGCATGAAGCGCGGTTGACGTGAAGCGGAAACGCTTCGCGCTTAAATTGAAAGTATTCAGCATGATTTTTCACGCTGAGCCCCCCTGTTTTTCCGTGTGAACAGCATGCCCCACTGCGCTTTCCCGGCGCGCCCGTTCCGCCTGGCTCATGCGGAGATAGACGGGCAGCAGCTCGTGCACGGACTGCCAGGGCGCGCGCGCGGCCGCCACGCAAACGCCCCACGCGGACTGGAAGCGCAGGACCTCGGGCGCGAGAACGACGTTTGCTTTCAGATTTTCCAGAGTATTATAACACAGGAGCGCGCCGTCTCCAACTATAAAAACGCGTTTTTTCTGATTTTCTATGTCTTCCGCTAATTTAGCCGCGCCGATTGCCCTATCCGCACAAAGGCGGACGGGAAGACCGTCCCGCATTTCGAAAAGCGCGTTGTAGTACTGCCCACGCCTGGCATCCATCACACAGCAGATCAAGCTCTCGTCCGGCATCACCTCACCGTTGCAGGCCAGGGCCTGAAGCGTCGAAACGCCGCAGACGGGCTTGTCTTTGGCCCAGGCGAGACCCTTGACCGTGGCAACGCCGATACGGATGCCCGTGAATGAGCCGGGGCCGTGCGCGACCGCAAACAGGTCGATGTCGTCCACCGTCAGCGAGAGGTTTTTCAGCATATCCTCCGCCATCGGGAGGAGCGTGCGGCTGTGCGTCAGCCCGCTGTTCTGATAATACTGCGAGATCAGGCCGCTTTCGTCGCAGACGGCGACCGAGGCGGTCTTCGCGCTCGATTCAAAGCCCAGTATACGCATTATACGGCCTCCTGCGGGGTCCCGACCGTAATTTTCCTGTCGGTATCGGAGAGCTTTTCGATCGTTATGCGCAGCTCGGAGCCGTCGAAAGCGCCGGGGACATTCTCGCTCCATTCGACGACGCAGACGCCGCCGCGCGCGCGGTAATCCTCCCAGCCAATATCGAAAAGCTCGTCGGAGCCGCCGAGCCGGTACATATCGAAGTGGAAAAGCGCAAGTCTGCCCGCGTATTCGTTGACGATAGTGAAGGTCGGGCTTGTGACCCGGTCCCCGGAGCCCAGTCCGCGCGCCATGCCGCGCACGAGAACTGTTTTTCCCGCGCCCAGCTCGCCGCAGAGGGCGACGACCGTGCCGGGTTTGAACAATGCCGCCAGCTTTTCACCCGTCAGCTCAGTTTCCTCCGGGGCGTGCGTTTTGATTTCGATCGTGAGTTTGTCCATATCTCAAAGCTCCATATTCGCATAAGCGTCCAGATCGCTGCCTGCCCGCGTGCCGGCAAGATATTCGTAATAAGCCTGGCAACCGATCATCGCGGCGTTATCCCCGCAGAGAGAAAGCGGCGGGATAAAGAGTCGCGCGCCCGCCGCCTCCGCGGCTTTTTTGAAATCATTTCGTATCCGTGAGTTCGCGGCGACGCCGCCTGCGACGGCGATTTTCTCATAGTCCAGCGCCTTTGCCAGCCGCATCGTACGCGGAACCAGGGTTTCGCTGACGGCGCGGCTGAAGGAAGCGCAGAGCGATTCCCGGTCAAGCGCTTCGCCCTTTTGCTCCGCGTGGTGCACGAGATTGACGACGGCGGTTTTTAGGCCGGAAAAGCTCATGTCATAGGGGTTTCCCTCGACATGGGCGCGCGGCAGCGCATATTTCGTGTCATCCCCGGTCTGTGAAAGCGCGTCGACGTATTTTCCGCCGGGATAGGGCAGGCCGAGCACCCGCGCGGTCTTATCAAAGCACTCACCGGCGGCATCGTCCCGCGTCGCGCCCATGACCGCCATATCGGTATAGCCGCGCACATCCACAAGCAGCGTGTTCCCGCCGGAGACGGCGAGACAGAGGAAGGGCGGCTCGAGCTCCGGGAAGGCGATATAGTTTGCCGCGATATGCCCCGGGATGTGGTGAACCGGGATGAGCGGGATGCCGAGGGCGTAGGCCGCGGCCTTGGCAAAGCTCACGCCCACGAGCACCGCGCCGATCAGCCCGGGCGCGTAGGAAACGGCGACCGCGTCAAGCTGCGCTTTTGTCACGCCCGCAGCCTCGAGCGCGCGCTCAGAAAGGCGCGAGACGAGTTCAACGTGCGAACGGGAGGCGATTTCCGGCACGACCCCGCCGTAAACGGCGTGGAGGCCGGTCTGTGAAAAAATCTGGTCGGTAAGCGCCCGGCGGCCGTTCTCGGTTATGGCGACTGCGGTTTCGTCGCAGGTGCTCTCGACTGACAGGATCAGCATAGGCTCAACAGTCCTTTCATGGCCCCCGGCGCGCGCCTGGCGGGGTGCGGGCATCGCCCCTGCGGAGCCGGGCTCAGACCTTTTTGAAGAACAGCGTCATCAGCAGGGCGTTTTCCTTCGGCCTGTCGTAGTAGTTTTTGCGTTTGCCGACGCGCTCAAAGCCATGCTTTGCGTAAAGCCGGATGGCCGGACGGTTGCCCTCGCGCACCTCCAGCGTCATAAACGTCAGGAAATCCCGCGTGCGGGCGATCAGCGCTTCAAGAAGCGCGTCGGCCACGCCGCGCCTGCGGTGTTCAGGCGTGACGGCGATGTTGGATATGTAGCCCTCGCCGAGCACATGCATCAGTCCGAGATAACCCAGGACCGTCCCGTTATCGTCCAGCGCCGAGAGAAAAAGGCAGTTGTCCGCGCACATTTGTTTTTCAAGAGCGGCCCTGCGCCAGGGGAGAGAAAAGCAGGCGCGTTCGATCGCCTCGATCTCGTCGAGCTGCGCGGGGGTGACCTCTGTGATCCGCATGATCTTACCTCGTTTTACCGGCGGGCAGCCGACAGACCGGCTTTCCGTGCGGCGCGGCTATTTCGCGTCGCTCCAGCTCCGGCCGATGTTCGCGTCGACGTCGAGCGGCACGCTGTACCGCACGGCATTTTCCATCTCCTCCGTGAGCAGCCGCCGGACCTTTTCGGCCTCGGCCTCCGGGCACTCGACGATCAGCTCGTCGTGGATCTGGAGGATAAGGCGGGCTTCCAGCCCGTCGGCCAGAATGCGCCGGTGGACGTTCACCATCGCGAGCTTGATAATGTCCGCCGCCGTACCCTGGATGGGTGTGTTGAGGGCAACGCGCTCGCCGAAAGCGCGCATGTTGAAGTTCGGGGATTTCAGCTCCGGCAGGGGGCGCCTGCGTCCGAAAAGGGTCGTGACAACGCCGTCGTCCTTCGCCCTTTTGACGACGGTCTTCATATATTCGCGCACGCCGCTGTATTTTTCGAGATAGGTGTCGATATAGAGTCTCGCCTCGCCCGGGAAAACGCCGATGTCCTGGGCAAGCGAAAAGGCGGAGATGCCGTAGACAATACCGAAATTGACGGCCTTCGCGCGCGAGCGCTGGAGCTTCGTGACCTCGGAAAGCGGTATGCCGAGGACCTGCGAGGCCGTGACGGCGTGAATATCCTCGCCGCCGCGGAAAGCGCTTTTCATGGTTTCATCGCCGCTGATATGCGCGAGCAGCCGAAGCTCGATTTGGCTGTAATCCGCGTCGACCAGCACGCTGCCGCGCGGCGCGACGAACATCTTGCGCAGCTCCGCGCCCAGCTCCGTCCGAACCGGGATGTTCTGGAGGTTTGGCTCGGTGGAAGAGAGCCTGCCCGTGGCGGTCACGGTCATCTGGAAATTCGTGTGTATCCGGCCATCCCCGGCGATCACCTTGATCAGCCCGTCGCAATAGGTGGATTTGAGCTTGGAAAGCCGGCGGTATTCCAGGATCTTATCAATGATCTCGTGCTTGCCGCGGAGCTTGTCGAGCACATCGGCGTTTGTCGACCAGCCGGTTTTGGTCTTTTTGCCCAAGGGCAGCATCAGCCTTTCAAACAGGACCTCGCCGAGCTGTTTGGGAGAATTGATATTGAATTCCTCGCCCGCAAGCGCCCAGATAAGCTTTTGCAGCGCGTCGATGCCGGCTGAAAGCGTTTTGCCAAAGTCTGAAAGCGCCTGCCTGTCCACCATGAAGCCGGTGCGCTCCATGTGGGCGATGACCTCGCAGAGCGGCAGCTCGATCTTTTCGAGCAGCTCGCCCATGCCCTCGTCCGCGAGCTTTGTACACAGAACGGGATAAAGGGCAAATACCGCCTCCGTTCCGGACTTCTCCTCACCGAGATATTTCGCGGAAAGGCGCGTAAGCGCGTAAGCGCTCTCCGTCGGGTCGAGCAGGTAGGCCGCGAGGGCCGTGTCGAAAACAAAACCGCCGCAGCCGAGCCCTTCCGACAAAAGCCGACCCATAAAATCCTTGTTGTTGTGGGAAAGCTTGTGAACATGTTGAGAAAACAGGGTTTTCAGGAAGCTGCCGCCGCTTTCGCCGAGCTTGCTCCGGCTCAGGCGGTAAACAGCCTCGCCGTCGCAAAGCTCAAGCCCGCCCGGTTCTCCGCCAAGCGGAAGCACGGCCACATAAGGCAGCCCTTTAAGTCTTTCCGCAAGCGCGGAGAGCGCCGCCTCGCCGGCCGGCTCTCTGACGGGCAGGGAAACGGGGCTTTCCGGCGTCAAGGCCCGGGCGTCCTCCTTCAGGCCCCACTTTTCGATCAGCGAAAGGAAGCCGAGACGCCTGAAGACGGCGCAGCCCCCGCTGAAGTCGCCCGAAAACAGACAGCTTTCCGGATCGAAATCGATGGGCGCCTTCATATCAATGGTCGCGAGGGCAAAGGAGAGCTCCGCGTCCGCCCGGCCCTCGGAAAGCTTGGTCTTAACGGCGTCCTTAATGTCGAGGGCCGGCAGCTCCGCATAAATTTTATCGATACTGCCGAAGCGCCTGACCAAATCCAGGGCTGTTTTTTCACCGATGCCCCTGACGCCGGGGATATTATCGCTCGCGTCGCCCATGAGGGCCTTGAGGTCGATAATTTTTTTCGGTTCGAAGCCATATTCCTCAAAAAAGACCTCGGGCGTGTAGGCTGTGCTCTCGGTCTTTCCCATGCGGCTTTTGATATGCATGACGTGCGTCGTAGGTGTGATGAGCTGAAAGCTGTCCTTGTCGCCTGTGACAATCTCGCACGCCCAGCCTTTTTCCGCGCAGACACGGCTGACCGTTCCGATCAGGTCGTCCGCCTCAAAGCCCTCAAGCTCGAGTCTTTTGACGCCGAGCGCGTCGAGCTGCTCTTTGAGAATGGGTATCTGTACCGCCAGCTCCTCCGGCATAGGCTTACGCCGGGCCTTATAGCTTTCAAACTGCCGATGGCGGAAGGTCGGTCCCTTGAGATCAAAGGCGACACAGAGCGCCTGCGGCCGTTCACCGTCCAGCAGGCGGCGCAGCACGGTCATAAAGCCGTAAACGCCGTTTGTCGGCGTGCCGTCCGGCGCGTTGAGCATACGGATACCGTAGAAGGTGCGGTTAATTATGCTGTTGCCGTCCAAAATCATCAGCTTCATTGCAGGGTATTCCTTTCAGCGCCGGGCCTGCGGCGGGGCAGCGGCTATTTTTCTCCGCGCAGCTTGATCAGTCTGTCCCGCAGCTCGGCGGCATATTCGAACTCAAGCATTTTCGCCGCTTCCCGCATCTGCTTTTCCAGCTTTTCGATGTGACGCTTTTTCTCAGAGGCGGTCATTTTCAGACCGGCCGCATTTTTCTCCTCCGGCTCGGCCGCGCCCGAAATCTCGAGCAGCCCGCGGACGGATTTGACGATGGTTTTGGGGACGATGCCGTGCGCGTCGTTATAAGCCTTCTGCCTGACCCGGCGGCGCGCCGTCTCGTCGATGGCGGCCCGCATCGAGCCGGTCATATTATCGGCGTACATGATGACAAGACCTCCCGCGTTGCGCGCCGCGCGGCCGACAGTCTGGATCAGGCTCGTCTCGCTGCGCAGGAAGCCTTCCTTGTCCGCGTCGAGAATGGCGACAAGCGAGACCTCCGGCAGGTCAAGTCCTTCGCGCAGGAGGTTAATGCCGATCAACGCGTCGAACTCGCCGAGGCGCAGGTCACGGATGATCTCCATGCGCTCAATCGTGCCGACATCGTGGTGCATGTAGCGGCATTTGATTCCGGCGCCGCCGAGATAGGCGGTCAAATCCTCGGCCATCCTTTTTGTGAGTGTGGTCACAAGCGTGCGTTCGTTCCTTTCGACCCGCGCGTTGATCTCGCTCACGAGATCGTCGATCTGTCCCTCGGAGGGGCGGACGGAAATTTCCGGATCGATCAGCCCTGTCGGCCGGATGATCTGCTCGACGACCTGCGCCGAACGCTCGCGCTCATATGCTGCGGGTGTCGCCGAGACGCAGACCGCCTGCCTGATGCGCGCCTGAAACTCGGGAAACTTCAGCGGCCTGTTGTCGAAGGCCGAGGGCAGGCGGAAGCCGTAATTGACAAGGCTCTCCTTCCGCGCCCGGTCGCCGCGGTACATGGCGCGCACCTGCGGGAGCGTGACATGGCTCTCATCGACAAACAGGATGAAGTCCTTGGGGAAATAGTCGAGCAGGGTCAGCGGCGCGCTGCCGACCGGCCTGCCGCTGATGATCCTGGAATAGTTCTCGATGCCGGAGCAGTAGCCCAGCTCCTGCATCATCTCAATGTCGAAGTCCGTCCGCTGCGCGATGCGCTGGGCTTCGATGAGCTTGCCCTGTTCCTCAAACCACTTCACGCGCGCGTCGCACTCGCGGCGGATCTCACGGATGGCCTCGGTCATCTTTTCCTTGGTCGTCACATAGTGGGAGGCGGGGTAAATGGCGGCGTGCGAAAGCATCCGTTTCGGCGTGCCGGTGACGACGTTGATCTCACTGATCCGGTCGATCTCATCGCCGAAGAATTCGACCCGTATCGCCGTGTCGTAGGCATAGGCGGGGTAGATTTCCACTGTGTCGCCGCGCACGCGGAACATGTTCCGGTCGAAAGCGAGATCATTGCGCTCATAACGGATATCGATAAGCCGCCGCAGCAGCTCGTCCCGGTCGCGCTTCTGCCCCGGGCGGACGGAGACGACCATGCTGGCGTAGTCGATCGGGTCACCGAGACCGTAGATACAGGAAACAGACGAGACGACGATCACGTCCCGCCGCTCGAAGAGCGAGGAGGTCGCGCTGTGGCGCAGCCGCTCGATCTCATCGTTGATCGCGCTGTCCTTCTCGATGAAGGTGTCGGTATGCGGGATGTAGGCTTCAGGCTGGTAATAGTCGTAGTACGAAACAAAATATTCCACGGCGTTGTCCGGAAAAAACTCCTTGAATTCCGCGCAGAGCTGGGCGGCGAGCGTCTTGTTGTGGGCCAGTACGAGCGCCGGCCGCCGGAGCCGCTCGATGACCTTAGCCATCGTGAAGGTCTTGCCGCTGCCGGTGACGCCGAGCAGGGTCTGGTCTGAAAAGCCCAGCTCGAGTCCGCGGGCCAGCGCCTCGATCGCCTCCGGCTGGTCGCCCGAGGGCGTATATTCACTTACGACATGAAAATCCATATCAGCCCTCCGGTGCGCCTGAAAAACCTGAGACGGGTCATCCGCCGTTTTCCGCCGGCGGGTCGGACGCAAACACTGCGCGGGCGGCGCAGTGTCCGCGCCGCCCGCGCAGGCGTATGCGCTACGCGTGCATCACTCTGATGAAATTGGTCGAGCCGGATACGCCGATGGGGACTCCCGCTGTGACGACGGCCATGTCGCCCTCGCGGAGAAGACCGGCCTCAACTACGGATTTTACCCCTTTTTCGAATAAATCGTCAAGGTTTTCTTCGTTTTTTACCATGAGCGCGCGCACGCCCCAGTTCAGATTCATCTGGCGGCAGGTCCTTTCGCTGGTCGTACAGGCGATGATCAGGCAATCCGGGCGGAAAGCGGATACCTCCTGCGCGGTCCTGCCGGAGAGGGTGAAGGCGACGATCGCCTTTGCGCCGAGATCCATGGCCGAGGTGCAGGCGGCGTGTGAGATCGCGTGGGTGACATTCCCGCCGCTGCTGAAATCCAGCTTGCGGAAGCGCGACCGGTAGTTGATGTCGTCCTCGGTCCGCTCCGCGATCCTGACCATGGTGCGCAGCGCCTCGATCGGATACCGGCCCGCGGCCGTCTCGCCGGAGAGCATGATGGCGCTTGTCCCGTCGTAGATGGCGTTTGCCACGTCGGTGGCCTCCGCCCTGGTGGGACGGGGGCTGCCGATCATGGATTCGAGCATCTGCGTGGCCGTGATGACGGGCTTGCCCTGCTTATAGACCTTGTCGATCAGATGCTTCTGGATAACGGGGACCTCCTCCAGCGGCAGCTCCGCGCCGAGGTCGCCGCGGGCGATCATGATACCGTCGGACACGTCGAGTATCTCGTCAAAGTTCTGAAGGCCCTGAAGACACTCGATTTTGGAAATGATCTTGATTTTCTCCCCGCCGTTCCAATTCAGGAGCATGCGCACCTCCTTGACGTCGTCCGCAGTGCGCACGAAGGAGGCGGCAAGAAAGTCGAAGTCCGCCTTGGCGGCGAAGATAATGTCGTTATAGTCCTTCGGGCTGATAAAAGGCATGGTGAGCGCGGCGCCGGGGACGTTGACGCCCTTGCGATCGGATATGGTCCCGTCGTTTTCGACGACACAGAGGATCTCGTTTCCCTTCACCTCTTTGACCAGCAGCGAGATCTGGCCGTCGTCGAGCAGTACCCTATGACCCGGCCTGATGTCTTTGGGCAGGCCCTCGTAGCTGAGCTGGGCGCGTCCGGCGTTTCCGAGACACGCCTCGGTGGTGAGCGTGAAAGCGGCGCCGGCCTTGAGCATTACGCGCCCGCCCTCAAACAGGCCGAGACGTATTTCAGGGCCTTTTGTATCCATCAGCGCCGCGATGGGCAGCGACAGCTCCCCGCGCAGGGCCTTGAGCGCGTTGAGCCTGCCCAGCTGCTCTTCGTGCGCGCCGTGCGAAAAATTGAAGCGGGCGACGTCCATTCCGCTTTCAATGAGCTGTTTGAGAATGCCTTTTGCGTCGGTCGCGGGCCCCAGTGTGCAGATAATCTTCGTTTTGCGCATAGTCGTTTCTCTCCATGTGTCTGTCAGACTCTTTCCAAACGAATCAAACATTATGATATCTATTCTATCATATTATACACGGCCTGAGAAAAATAGCTACAGTAAAAATCCCCGCAAGCTGTAAAAATCGGCTGAAGCTCACGGGCACTGACAAGAGAGACAGGTGATAAGCCACTTGATATAAAGGCTTTTGCGGGGGCGGCGTCCTCCGTGAAAGCCTTTTTGTATGCCTGTAATTCGTGGTTGGCGAGGCTTGCTGCCTTGCCGTCGCTGTAGCCGTCATCGGAAATGCACACCCCCTTTCAGGATTTTGAGGCAAAATTATAAGGTATAGGCCAAGTTAAAAGGTTCAAGCTGCCGCCTGATTTCTCTTAAAATACTGCAAACCCAAAATGCAAACAGGCAGGAAATAGGCACACCAAATGAGCAGCACGAATGTCCCGATAGTGCCACCGTTTTGTATACCAGGTGTAAATATAGGAAACATAGGCATCAGCAAGCCGGAAACGCAAAATACGCCATGTATGTGCAAGAGTATGCGTAGAGCCTGGTCTCCCTTTGCTTTCGGAATAATGGTGAACCCGGCAAAGAAAGTGGATAAGCCCATAAACCCATATCCGAGCAGGTTGTAGTTAAAATACAGGCTACCAAGATGCTCGTAACTGATTATGGACAATACTTCCTCCGAGGGGCTGTTCATCCTCACCGTAGTTAGGATATGCTGCAAACAAAGTTATGTCTGCGACGACACTATTCGGGTATATCTACGATCATTTGCTTTTGATTTTCGTTCCTTCCCAAAGTTATTAAATACGCGTTTTGAGATTGCACATCATTAGCGGTAGTTACTCTTATTAAGGTATGATCACCAAGTCGCTTCTCTCCATCCCAACCGGTTGCTTCTCCGCTGTTCCACCCTATGGGAAAATCTTTTGACGGTTCAACAAACGCCAAGGTAACGCCGTCAACATCACGTTCCGGCAAACGATTTTTTAACGCCTGAACGATGTCATTCTCCTGAATGTATTGAAGGACGACTTGAACCAATTCATCGGATTCCGCCGGAGGCTCACAAATCATATAATATGCAAAAAGTCCATTGCGTACCGCGACATAGGAGAA
>JAISDV010000121.1 GCA_031264545.1 Oscillospiraceae bacterium
TTTTGTCAATAGATGAGTCGGGGGGAACGGTGACCTTCTCGCCGTCCGGCGTGGTGACCGTGCCGCCGCCCGGAAGCGTCACGGAGCCGTCGGGATTGCTCACGGGCGGTTCGCCCGCAGGCGTTGATACCGCGCTGCCGCCCGGTATCGTTATTGCCAAACTGCCGGAGCTGCCTGCCGCCGTACCGATTGCGATTGAAAGGAATTTTGTCCCGCTCCCCGCAAAGTTTGTGGCTTTTACCGTAAAATTGAAGGTCCCCGCCGCTGTCGGCGTACCGGAAACGGCGCCTGTATCCGGGTCCAATGTCAGTCCGTCCGGCAGACTGCCGCTGTCAATTTCCCACGTTACCCGGCCGCCTCCGCCGTTCACCGCGAGGGCTTGGCTGTACGGCAAGTAAACTGTGCCGTTTGGAAGCGGCGAATCAGTGGTTATAGCCGGTTTGGTAACGCTGATTACCGTTTCGTCGCCGGTCATGGCGGCGTCAATAGTCCCCGCATTGTAGATTGTTCCGTAATTTGCTATGGTACCTTCGCCGTCCAGGGCGCCGGCATTGTACAATACCGCGCCTGCATCTATGGTCAGCGTTTTGCCCTTCGGTATGGTCAGCACGCTGCCCTCCGGTATCACGAGGCTTTTGCCGGCCGGTATAGCCGCGTCGTCCGTTATGGTAACGCTGTCTCCATAAAAGGTCCCGGCGTCGCCCTCAAAAAGCAGCCCGCCCGTTCTGCGGCTCAGCTCCGGGTCGCCCACGGCCGGCCCGTCGTTTGTGCCGGCGGCAAACACGATACCGCTGCCATTGAGGGTAAGGACGCAGCCGGGGCTGCCATTGCCGCCGCCGATGCCTGAAGCGTAACTGCCGCCCGTGGCCGTGACTGTGCCGCCGCTGATGGTGATCGTGCCGCCCGAGCCATACTCACCGCCGCCGATGCCCGCGCCGTAGCTGCCGCCCGTGGCGCTGACCGTGCCGCCGCTGATGGTGATCGTGCCGTCCGTGCCGACGTAGCCGTAGCCGCTGCCGATGCCCGCGCCGTTCCGGCCGCCTTTGGCTGTGACTGTGCCGCCGTTAATGATGATCACGCCGCCCGCGGAGCCGAGACCGCCGCCGATGCCCGCGCCGTATTGGCCGCCTGTGGCGTCGACCGTGCCGCCGTTGATGGTGATGGCGCCCGCGGAGCCGCTGCCGCCGCTGCCGATACCGGCGGAGTTCCCGCCGCCGTTTGCAGTAAGCGTGCCCGTGTCTTCGCTCTGTCCGTAAATGGTGAGTTGGTTGCCGCCTTCTACGTTAAGACCGCCGGTTACTGTGTATGCGCAGCGGTCCGCCAAAATCAGGTGCGCGCCGCTTGCCGCGTTTACCGTTAAGATGTCTCCGCGTGCGACCGTACCTCTTACGATATACCAGCCGTCGCTGAGTACGGCGGTGCCGCTGTTAATTACCGTCACGCCGCTGACTGTTTTCAGGACTCCGTCCTCGTCGATGTAGGGGACGTTGTTTTCTATTACCGTACCTGTGCCGGTTATTGCGCCGCCGATGATCATGCCATTGTTTATGAGCGTGCCGTTGTTGACAAGTACGGCGTTCGTCAAATCGAGGGTTTTGCCCGCCGGTACGGTCAGGGTCTTGCCCGCGGGGATGATATAATCGCCGGTGAGCGTTACCGTATCAGGAACGCCGGAGTCATAAAAAGTGGTATTGCCGCCTGTAATCAGCAGGGCGTTTGTCCGGTCTGTGTTTGTACTCCCGGTTGCGCTGCTCGCGAATACGATCGCGTTTGTGATGTCAAGCGTGCCGCCGCCGTCGCCATCGGAGCCGTTGCCGATGCCCGCGGCGTATGCGCCGCCTGTGGCATCGACCGTGCCGCCGGTGATCGTGACCGTGCCGCCGCCATAAGTGAGGCTGCCGCCGATACCCGCGGCGAGGTCGCCGCCTGTGGCCGTTACCATGCCGCCGCTGATGGTGACTGTGCCGCCCGGTGCGTCATAGCCGCCGCCGATGCCCGCAGCGTATTGGGCGCCTCGGGCGTTGACTGTGCCGCCGTTAATAATAACCGTTCCGCCGCCGTAGCCGCCGCCGCTGCCGCTGCCGATGCCCGCGGCGTTGTAGCCGCCTGTGGCGTCGACCGTGCCGCCGTTGATGGTGATTGTGCCGGCGTCATTGTAGTCGCTGCCGATGCCGGCCTGATCGCCGCCTCCGTTTGCGGTGAGCTTGCCCGTGCCGCCGCTCTGCCCGTAGACGGTGAGTGAATTGCCTCCGTTTACGTTAATGCCGCCGTTTACCGTTAAATCGCAGCCGTCCGTAAGGATCAGGTGTACCGCGCCGCTTACGGTGACGCGGTTGCCGATGGCGACGCCGCCGCTGACTGCGTACCAGCCGGCGTTTAATGTGGTTTGGTCCGTGATTGCGGTCACGTTGTCGGCTGTGTTCGCGGCTCCGTCCTCGTCGATGTAGGTAATCGCTAACGAAAGACGAAGGGTACTGTCCTTTTGAATAGAATAATCCTGTAGGGTATTGCCGTCTTCCAGAAGCCTTCCCGCAAAAATCAAACGTTGATTTTCAGGCAAAAACGCCGGTATTTCATCTTGAATTTTTGCCTTGACTTCGGCAATGAAGGCGGTCGGTTCGACCTCCAATGCTATATGTTGTCCACTGTATCCGGCTATCCCTTCCACATCGACCTTAATGAAAATCTGCATGGCATAAACGGGCAGAGCGACAACAGGCACCAGAGCTGCCGCCATGACAAACGCGATGATAAGCGAGAGCGCCCTGCCTGTCCAATTTTTTTTGTTCCCATTTGTCATACCGATTGACCTCCCTTGTTCTTCTCAACGTAAGCTGCCCCGGCATTCTCATGGCCGCGTTTTGCGGCGTTCATAGATTTTCGCCTTGCGGCGGGAAAAACAGCGCGATTTACCGTGAACTTACCGGAGCTGCTGAAAATTTTGTCGATTTTTGTCAGTATATCACAGCTCAAGGCGGATTTCAAAAAAATAACCGTAAATTTACAAAATGCGATTTTGCAATTTGGCGGAAAGCGCTTGACAATCCGAGCAATTGCTGTTAAATTATTAGCGTCAGAACAAAGTAGGTTCGGTTGGTGTCCGCCTCACCCTGCCACAACAGGTGCGTATGGGTCAATAAAACCATTTGAAGCCTTTGGCTTCTTATGTGTCTTTTATGCGGCCGCCGGTGCGTCCGCATTTACTTTTTGGGGTCCTGCCCCGCCACTTATGCTTGGAGGTGTCTTAATATAGCAAACTTGTCTCATCAGATCAACGAGGCTATCCTCGACAGAGAGGTTCGGCTGATCAGCGATACGGGCGAGCAGCTCGGAATCATGTCTTCCGGGGCAGCGATGGAAATCGCGATACAGAAGGATCTCGATCTGGTCAAAATCGTTCCCGGCTCAAATCCTCCTGTCTGCAAAATCATGGATTACGGAAAATTCCGCTTTGAGCAGTCAAAGAAGGAAAAGGAAGCGAAGAAAAACCAGCATATCGTCGAGGTCAAGGAGATCCGCATGTCTCCGGGTATCGGTGAAAACGACTTCAATGTTAAGCTGAGGAACGCGCAGAAATTTCTTCGCGAGGGCGACCGCGTGAAGGCGTCCGTGCGCTTCAGAGGCCGGCAAATGGCCCATACGGATCTGGGCGAGGCGCTTTTGCGGAATTTTGCGGAAAAGTGCTCGGAAATCGCCGCGCTTGACAAGCCGCCGAAGCTCGAAGGACGGAACATGTCCATGTTTTTATCACCCAAGCAGTCGGCTTCCAACAAATAATCATTCAAAGGAGTTACCCGTTATGCCTAAGCTCAAAACACACAGCGGAGCACAAAAGAGATTTAATCTGACAAAAACCGGCAAGGTAAAGCGCGCGCACGCTTATAAGTCCCACCTTCTTAACGGCCACGGGAAGACGACGAAGATCAAAAGACGTCTTCGCCAGGGCACTTACGCCGATACAACAAACGAGTCTGCGATCAAGCGCATGATTCCTTATAAATAAGGAGGGTTTTGACATATGGCCAGAATCAAGGGCGCGATGACGACGCGCAAAAGAAGAAATAAAGTTCTAGGCATGGCGAAAGGTTACTGGGGCGCTAAGTCCAAGCATTACAAGATGGCTAATCAGGCCGTTATGAAGTCCCTGACCTACGCTTATATCGGGCGTAAGCGGAAGAAGCGGGATTTTCGCCGGCTTTGGATTACCCGTATCAGCGCCGCCGCTAAACTGAACGGCATGAACTATTCCACCCTTATGCACGGCCTCAAGCTTGCCGGGATCGAGATGAACCGCAAGATGCTTTCCGAGGTCGCGATCCATGAGCCGGAAGCCTTCAGCGCCCTCACCGAGGGGGCAAAGGCTGCGCTCAAAGCGTCAGAGCCGATAAAACAATAAAGGGCGAAAGCCGATTCGGCGGACAGCTTTCGGGCTGCCCGCCCTTTTGATTCTCACGACAAAAGCGAGGCGACGGAGATGACTGAGCTGAAGCTCAACGACCTGAAGGGCGCGGCGAAGACGCTGAGGGCCGGAAATCGCGTCCTTTTATCCGGGACGGTCTACACCGCGCGGGACGCCGCGCACAAAAGGCTTTTCGAGCTGCTGGACAGAAATGCGCCGCTTCCCTTCGACATCGTGGGCGCGGTACTCTATTACACAGGGCCGACCCCTGCGCGCGGCGGCATGGCCGTTGGCTCCTGCGGGCCGACGACCGCGATCCGCATGGATAAATTCACGCCGCGTCTGCTCGACCTGGGACTTGGCGGAATCATCGGGAAGGGGGAAAGAGGAGAAGCGGTCTGCCGGGCGCTCGTGCGCAACGGAGCGGTCTATTTCTGCGCGGTCGGCGGCGCGGGCGCGCTGATGGCGACCCATGTTCTGCGCGCCGAAGAGATCGCCTTTCCCGAGCTTGGCTGTGAATCGGTCAAGCGCCTGATTGTCGACAGGTTTCCGGTCACCGTCTGCATCGACGCGCTGGGCGGGAACATTTTTAAAGACGAGAGGAAAAAATATGCCGCCGCGCCCGCGGCGGAGACGGGGGAAAATATATGAAAACCGCTGCGGCGCTGCTGCTGTCCGTCTGTGTTATCCTGTTCTCCGCGGCCTTCGGTCTCGCGGTGATCCATAGCTCCGGCTTTCCGTTTTCCGCGGACATCGCCGCCCTCGACATCGCGGAGACGAGCGGCCTTTCACGCGGCGAGATCCTGAGGAATTATAACGCGGTGACGGCTTATCTGTCCCCGTTTTCGTCCGATGAATTTTCCCTTCCGACCCTTCCGTGGACGGAGGTGTCGACCGTACATTTTGCCGATTGCAAGGTCCTGTTCAATTGGCTGTATCTGCTGGGCGCGCTTTCCGCGCTCACGATTGTTTTCCTGTGGCGGAAAAAACTTATGTCCCGGCGCGTCCTGCGCATATCCGGCGCAGTTACGCTCGCTGTCCCGGCGCTTCTCGCGGCGGTGATCCTTACAGACTTCGGCGCAACCTTCGACGCGTTCCATGCGCTGCTTTTCAGCGAGGGGACCTGGCTGCTGAACCCCGCGCAGGATGGGATCATCCGGATTTTGCCGGCGGAATTCTTCCTCCACTGCGCGTTGTTCATTGCTGCCTTCTGGGTCGTGTCGGGCGCGGCGCAGCTTCTGCTCGGATGTAAAAAAATCAAAAAAGGTATGGCGTTATAATATTGGATGCCCCTGAAAAGGCGATTTTACACAGCAGAATGGCAGTAAAATGGAAAAAAAGGGTGACTCCGTAAAATGTTTTGTGCTATAATACAGTAGTACAGTACATTAATAATGCGCAAAGCGCAGAACGGCGCAGGGATGAGGAATATGGGCAAGCTGTGCTTGTGTATTGCCGCCAGTCTGGACGGCTATATCGCGGATGATAAAGGAAGCGTCGATTTCCTGTTTGAAAAGCCGCGGATCGACCCGGATCCGGAGTACCTGCGGTTTTACGCGGAGGTGGAAAGCATCCTTTTCGGCAGCGTCTCCTATCGGCAGATCACTCAGGAGATCAGCCCGGGCAGGCCATTCTTTCCCGATAAGAAGTGCTATGTCTTCACCGCCGGCGCCTCCCTGAAGGACGGCGGCAAAAACGTAAGCTTCACAAGCCTTCCGCCGGCGGAGTTCGTCAAGGAAGCGGCCGCAGGATCGCAAGGCCTTATCTGGCTTTTCGGCGGCCGGAGGCTGATCCGCTCCTTTATGGAGGCGGACTTGATTGACCAGTACTGGATATACACCATGCCGGTCATCCTGGGCGCCGGCGTCCCGCTCTTTTCCCCCGGAGGCAAACGGCTGGAGCTGCTGCTGAGCTCCGTATCGCGGGCAGACAACATCGTCAAGACCTTTTACGACCGCGTCCGATAATTCATGGAGGAGGAGACTGCGTGGCATCTTATATCCTGAAACGCTTCGTCATGATGGCGCTGACGCTCTTTCTGGTGTTGCTGCTGACCTTCACCATCATGCACGCCATCCCC
>JAISDV010000131.1 GCA_031264545.1 Oscillospiraceae bacterium
TTCTCACATTCCTTTTCGCGGACCTCCTGTGGAGCTGCAAAAAGCAGAAACGGCTGTGGTATGAGCGCGTCAGCGGCACGCGGAATAACAGCGTGTTCAAAACCGGCGTCCAGCCGGGAGCCTGCCCGAACGGATAGGGCAATCTGCTGCTTCCCAGCTATAACGTACGATAATTCGGAACAAAAAAAGTGTAATTCAGTATAAAATATTGTATCTTGCTGTTATTTAAAGTATCCTTATGGTATAAACATAGGTGCATAGGCGCTGATCAATAGCAGCCCGTGTTACTGGAGGTTGGATTGGAATGCGCGACACAAGCGGGGATCGCGGCGGGAGACAAAGCTTTATCCTGCCGTTCAGGCTCATTGCGCTGGCGGTCTTGATTTGCTGCCTGACCGTTGTTTCGGTATTGCAGCCGCAAACGGCAATACGGTCCTATGCGATCGAACCGGGGGAAAACGCCCCTGTCGTCCTCCCGGTCGCTTTGCTGACGGCAAAGGTCCTGCCCGACGGCTCCGCAGAAAGCGGATCGGCGGACGAGCCCGTCGCAATTGAACAGGGCGGCAGAATCGAATATACGATAACGGTGAGCAGCCCCGGCGGATCGGCGGACGGCCTTGTCAGCACTTTGCTGCCCGAGGGCCTGGCATATATCGAGAGCGTGCCCGCCGGCGTCAAAACGACGCGGGACGACCGGGACCTGATCGTCTGGGAATCGGCGTTCCTTCCCTCCGGAGATACGGTGTATCGGGTCACGGCGGAGGTCTGCGCGAACCGCCTGTACATCAACACGGCTGAAGTCGAGATCGACGGATATGTCATTACGACCAATCCGACCCACCACCTGGCCGCGGCGCCGGAGCCGGACATGGAGACGGAAGAAACGCCGGAGCCGGACTTAGAGCCGGAGGAAGCGCCGCCGCCGGAGGAAACGCCGATACCGCCTGCGGACCCTCAGGATGAGATTGAAATCGAAAATCCGCCTGTCGAAGCGGGAGACGCGGAGGACGGCATAGACTGGGAATATCCTCCGGGCTGGGCCGATTCGGGGCAGCAATACTTAAACGGCAACATTCTGCTGGCGGAGCAAATGCGCCGGCTGGAGCTTGAGCTCAAGGACCGCGTTCAGCAGGTGCGCGAGGAAAGCGGCCTGCGGTTGTCCGCGCCGATTATTTTCGACAGGGACAACATGTGCGATATTCTCGCCATATATGCCGTCCGGAACGCGATGGCGGAGAATTTTCCGTATGACATCGTTTTTGAAAACGGGGGAGCGGACGCACTCCTTTCGCTCTATTGGGAGATGACGGAGGTCAGCGCCTCGGAGCAGTACGTAAACGGCGCTTCCGTAAGCGTTATCTACGTGAAACGTTTGTCCTGCGAGGATTATATTGAAAAATGCGCGCCGGATCAGTCGGAGCAGGCGCTCCTCGCCCCGCTCGTATCCGAGCCGATGCGCGCGCTGGTCGCGGCGCAGCTCTCGGGCAGTATACTGGCGAAGGTGACCGCCGATGACTTTCAGCGAATAACAGCGCGTATCCCGCGGGATATTTCAGCCGAACGCCGCGCCGTATTATTGGCGGCGACCGCGCTGGAGGGCAAGGTCCAATACTTCTGGGGCGGCAAAAGCTATTACGTCGGCTGGGATGAGCGCTGGGGCAACCTGCGCACGGTGTCCAGCGAAGGCAGCAAGAGCTATGGCACGGTGCGCCCGCTCGGGCTGGATTGCAGCGGTTTCGTTTCTTGGGCGTTTATTAACGCCGGAGGCGACAAGGCCGTACTGAAATATATCGGAAACGGCACCGCGAACCAGTGGCGGAATTCCCAAAGCGTCGCGTGGCATGAAGCGCAGCCGGGAGATCTGGTTTTTTATAAGACCCCGACCGCGGAAGGCGTCGATCACGTGGGGATCATCTGCGGGTTCGGCGAAGACGGCAGGCCGCTCGTCGTGCATTGCTCGAGCAGCGGCAACGGCGTAGTGATAACCGGCGCGAATGGTTTCCATTACGTGAGAAGGCCGTATCTGTATCAATGAAAACATTGGGGCAGATCGATCGGGAATTCCAGACGAAGCAAGCTTTCCCGGCAGTTCAGGTTCCCGCAAACGATCCGGCCGGGTTGCCCGCGCCCATTCCCAGCGCGGTTTCCGGGCTGAGACGCCGTCGGCGGCTGCCGGCGCTGACAAACGCTTTATTTTATCTGACGCTGGCGGGCGTCCTGTTATCCGGCGTGTTTTACGGGATGGGCGGCAGGCGCGGCCTGCTGGGTTATTCTTATTTTTCCATCGTCAGTACGAGTATGCAGAGCGAGATTCCGCGCGGTTCGCTGGCGGTCGTAAAACGCGCCGCCCCGCAAACCGTGAACGCGGGAGACGATATCGCCTTTCATTACGGCGGCAGCGCTGTGGTCGTTGTGCACCGCGTACTCCGGATCATCACGGACGGCGAAAACGGGCTGACATTCGAAACTAAAGGGACGGACAATCCCCTGCCCGATCCGGCGCGCATCCGGGCGGACAACGTGATCGGCCGCGTCGTATATCACACCGCGGAGCTGGGCGATGTTTTTTTATGGCTCAGAGCGCGCTGGTTCGTCCTGCCGGCGCTGCTGACCGGCATGTTGGGCCTGACGGCGCTCTCCTGCCGCCTGCCCTGCCGGGAAAGACGGAACGGCGAGGGGCGGAAACCGGGCGGTGAACCGCCCGGCGCCCCGCCGGCCGCAGAAGGACCCGGGAGGGATGGACCATGAACAGACGCGGCGGCAGACATAGCAGGAAACGCGGCGGAAGTCCGCTGATGACGGCGGCCACGGTCATATGTGTCGCGGTATTTCTTTTATCGGCCGGTATGCTTATCAGATACTGGGCCGAATATGCGGAGGGCGACGCGCTCTATGACGAGCTTGGGCGCGCGAGAACGGAAAGCACACCCGTGCCCGCGCCGTCCGGCGCGTCCGGCGGCCCGGGCTTGCCTCCGGAGCCATCCGTGACGGCCGAGCCCCCGGGCCCCGAGGCCATCGCCGGCATGGAAATTGATTTTGAAGCCCTTCTGGCAATCAATCCGGATGTCGTCGGGTGGCTGTACTGCCCGGATACGGTGATAGACTATCCGGTCGTGCGGGGTAAAGACAACAGCTATTACCTGCATCATCTGTACGACGGGACGCCAAACAGCAACGGAAGCATTTTTATGGATTACAGGAGCAGCGCGGATTTTACGGACATCAATACCCTGGTCTACGGACACCACATGAAGAGCGGCAAAATGTTTGCCGGTCTCGAGGGATACAAAAAGCAGGCCTATTACGACGCGCATCCGGCGCTGTACCTGTTCACGCCCGCCGGGAACTATGAGATACAGGTTTTCGCCGGTATCATCCAGAGCGGCCAATTGCCGCCGCTGCCCGTCTCCTTTTCAGACGAAAAAAGCTATACGGACCTGATAACCGGCCTGATGTCGAAATCGACGTTTTCGAGCGACGCGGCGGTCCCGGTGTTTTCGCCGCTGATCACACTGGTGACCTGTACTTATGACTACAGCGACGCGCGCTATTATCTCGCGGGCAAGCTGGTGAAAGTGGGCCAATGGCAGCAGGCCGCCGGGTGAAATGCCGATGGGCTGCACCGCGGCGGCAGGTCAGGCATACTGCCGGACACGTATGAATTTTTCGTCCTGAGCACCCAAGAACCTGTATGCATAAGCGGGAATGCCGCTTATGCATACAGGTTCTTGGTTTATCTCCGCTGGGGGCAAGGACAAAACAGACAGAGCGCCGAGGGCCGCGTTTCACCCCGCGGGCTAGGCCTCCGCCGGGCCTGCCGCGCGCCGCGGAATACTGAACTCTGCCCGGAATTCCCGCTTCGTCCGGTCCGCCTCGAGCAGAAGGACGCCGCCCAGCTCAGCTTCGACAAGCGCTCTGACAATTTTCAAACCGCGTCCGTGAGAAGCCCCGACGCCCTTCGCCGTCTGCTGCCCGCCGCCGTCATAAGACGCTTTTCCGTCATAGCTGTTGCTGATCCGCGCAAAAAGCCAGGCGTCGTTATAGCCGCCGGTTATTTCAATATAGCGCGCCCCGGCCGGCAGCTTTTCACACGCCTCGACTGCGTTGCGCGTAAGGTTTGTGAAGATCCGCACCTTATCCAGGTCTGCCAGCCCGTCCTTCAGGGGGAACGGAACGCGCGCGGAGAAGGCGATCTGCTTTGCCGCGCAGACAGCAGCCGTATCCTGCAGAACGGCGTCGAGGACGACATGATCGGAATACGTTTCGCGGGATAAAACGGTCTCCCGCGCGGCGTCATGGATTTCACCGAGCAGCCGCAGCGCCTCGCCGCTTTTCCCGCTGAGGATCAAGCGTCGCACCGAGGCCATCATATCCCTGTAATCGTGCCTGAAGCTTCGGAGGTCCTCCGCATCCCGCTGACAGGCGGAATCGCGCAGGCGCAGCCCTTCAAGCTGCTCCCGAAGCTGCCGCGCCTGCGTTTCGTATTCGGCCAGGGCCGCTATCCGGGCTGCCCGGCGCAGGCTGAATAACACAAGCGCCCCGGTCGTCACGCCGGAGAAAAGATACAGGACAGCATACCACAGCTGCCGCGGCTCCCGGAGCCGGCCGACGCCGGCCAGCAGGAAAAGCCCTGTCAGAAGCAAGTGCTCGGCCAGAAGATACCGCAGCTCTTCCCGGTTTTTCAGCAGGCCCGGCAGACTCTCCGGTCTGGCCAGGGTCCGCTTTGCCGCACTCAGAACGGCCGCGGAGAGCACGGACGAAAAAATCAGGATGACGCCTGCAGTCTCCGGCAGCAGCAGGCCCTGAGCCGCGCTCCGCCCGAGCGCGAGCGTATAGACGGCGCTGAGAACAGCCCGGCCGCTGTAAAGAGACAGGGCGAAGAAGCTGCCGCAGTACAGGGCCTGTGCCATATTCGCCCGGAAAAATACGCGCAAAGAAAAAAAGGCCGCCGCCATCAGAAACAGGACGCCGAACGGATCCAACTCCGGCGGCGGCAGGCGCTCGGCTGTCAAAACGAGCGCGGCCGCAGCCGCGTACCAGATCCCAGCGATCCGCCTTCCCGCGGACAGCCCTTTAAAAAACCGGAGAAAATAAGCCCCGTACAGGAGAAGAAACAGCGCGGACAATAAGGATAAAAGCATGATGACCGGCTTTCCCGCTCAACGGAAGCTGATGATATTGGCGTGAGCCATATACTCCGAAAACGCCTGCTGAACCTGCGCCGCGTACGTCACGCCGACCGGAATCGTCGTGCCGCTTTTCAATATCAGCCGCTGCGACCTGAAGCGCGCGATATACGCAAGGTGCACCAGGTATGAGCGGTGTACGCGCACAAAATCTCTGTCCTTGAGCTGCTCCTCCAATAGTTCCAGCTTGCCGTAGAATTCATCTGTTTTATCATTTTCGTAATGTACCATGATCACGCGTTTCCAAATCTCGAAGAAGGAAATTTCACGGAGGGGTATCAGCTTTTTTGTGCCCTCCGATTCATATGAAAACATATCCGCCGCTTTTTTTTCGGATAAGTCCACCGCCCGAAGAAACACGTCTTCAAATTTCTCCCTGGTGGTGATATCCTTCAGCAAATACTGTACCGGCCTCACCTCAAAAGCGTCATAGACATAGTCCCCGCTGACGGTCAGGAAGATGATCTCCGCTTTACAGCCGAACCTGCGCAGCTCCTTAGCCGTATCGATGCCGTTGATCTTTTCCATGATAATATCCAGATAGATGACGTCGACCTGGTCAGGCGCTTCGCAGAGCTTGAAGATCAGCTCCTCGCCGTTGGCAAATGTGGACAGCATGATTTCGATTTCGTATTTTCTCGCCGTTTTCATAATCAGATCGGCATATTTGCCGATGCTGCGCTCGTCGTCGTCACATAAGGCGATCGTCACCATTCTTCCGTTCCTCCATTACTAGCGTTCCGACTTGAAGCAAGGCATAAAAATATAAAATTATTATACCTGCACTTTAGCCTATTGATTTATCTTATGTCCCGAATAATATAAATTTTGTCCCGAATTAGCGATAAGCCTGTCATTAGCCTCCCTTAAGCCGGGTTGAACAGGACGGATATCGAGGACAAACGATTTTTCCGAACGGCTTTTTCCGGCTGAGCATTGACGCCGCGTCCCGCGGGTGTTATGATAGTTTCGGTGATAGTCATATTGCCCGGATCCCACTTTGTAAGGAAGTGAAACCATGGACGACAAGCCCCGAAGTTGCCTGAGCGCCTTCATCCCCCGTGAAATGACAAGCCGAACGGTCTGCGCCGGTCCCGGCTGGCCGTCCATCGCGTTTATTTGCTGATGGGCTGACTGGCCCTTGCCTTGACGCCGCCTTTCGGGGCGGCTTTTTGCTGCCCTTTCGCTTCGCGGGGAACCCTGAAACGAAAGGACTGATCCCCATGCGCTTTTTAAAAAAAGGCGGCACACAGCTCCAGCAGCGGAAAAACGACAGTGAAAAGACTCTTCGCGCTTACGCTTTTCTCGAGCCGCCGGCTCTGTACGCGGCGCTTTCCTCCTCACCCGCCGGCCTGGACGCCGAGCAGGCGGAAAAGCGGCGGGAAAGATACGGCAGGAATGTTATCAGCTCCGGCAAGAGCAGGCGCGCACCGCGCCGGCTGCTGGCTGCGGCCGTCAACCCGTTCAATCTCGTGCTGTTCGTCATCGCCGTAATCACCTTCTTCACGGACGTTATTTACGCACTGCGCCCCGATTATCTGACAGTCAGCATCATTCTGTCCCTGATTGCCCTGTCCGGCCTTACGGCGTTCATACAGGGCGAGCGCTCCAACGCGGCCGCGGAGAGGCTCTCGAAGCTGATCTCCAACAAGGCGGACGTCCTGCGGGACGGCAGGCTGCTGGTGCTCGCGATGGATGAAATCGTGCCCGGCGACGTTGTGCGCTTATCGTCCGGGGACATGATCCCGGCGGACCTGCGTTTTCTGTCTACAAAGGACGCCTTTGTGGCGCAGGCGGCGCTGACCGGCGAATCCTATCCGGTCGAGAAATACGCGGATATCCGCTCAAAGCGGGACGACGCGCTGACAGACCTGAAAAATATCGGGTTTATGGGCTCCAATATGGTGAGCGGCAGCGCGACGGGAATCGTGCTGGCCACCAATAACGAAACCTATATCGGTTCCATGGCGAAGCCCCTCACCGGCGACCGGGCAAAAAACAGCTTTGAGCGCGGCGTCGATTCGGTCAGCGGCCTGCTCATCCGCCTGATGCTCGTCATGGTGCCCGTGATACTGCTCATCAACGGTCTGACCAAAGGGGATTGGGGCGGCGCGCTTCTGTTTGCCGTCACCATCGCGGTGGGGCTTACGCCCGAAATGCTGCCGGTCATTATGACGTCAACCTTAGCTAAAGGCGCGGTTTCCATGTCGAAGCACCAGGTAATCGTCAAGACCCTGGGCGCGATACAGACCTTCGGGGAAATGGATATCCTGTGCACGGACAAAACCGGCACGCTGACAGAAGACAGGATCGTTCTGGAAAAATATATGAACGCGGCGGGCGAGGACGACACCCGGATCCTGCGGCACGCATACCTGAACAGCCACTTCCAGACCGGGCTGAAAAACCTGCTCGATCTGGCGATCATCAGGCGCGCGGCGGAAAACGGACTGGAGGACATTCTGCGCGCCTACACGCGCGTGGACGAAATTCCGTTCGATTTTTCCCGGCGCAGGATGAGCGTCGTTTTGGCGGACGAGAACGGCAAACGCCAGCTTGTCACCAAGGGCGCGGTCGACGAAATGCTCGCGATCTGTTCCTTTGTGGAATGGAACGGCCGAATCCTCGAGATGACGGAAACGCTGCGGCGGCAGTTGCGGATAATCGACGCGCGGTACGGCGCCGACGGCCTGCGCATGATCGCCGTGGCGCAGAAAAACGAAGTGCCGGGCATCGAGGTGTTCGGCGTAAGCGACGAATGCGATATGGTTTTCATCGGGTTTGTGGGCTTTCTCGATCCGCCGAAGGCGAGCGCCGAAGCGGCGATCTCCGCCCTGCGCGAGCACGGCGTGCGCACAGTCGTGCTGACCGGGGACAGCGAGGGCGCGGCGCTCAAGGTCTGCGGCCGGGTGGGTGTGGACGCCGCGCATTACCTTTCCGGAAAGGACGTCGAGGCGATGGACGATCCGTCGCTGCTGGAGGCGGTGAAAACCTGTAACCTGTTCGCAAAGCTCTCGCCCTCGCAAAAGGAGCGGGTCGTCAGGGCGTTTCAAGCCAACGGGCACACCGTGGGCTATATGGGCGACGGCATTAACGATGCGCCGCCGCTGCGCCAGGCGGACGTGGGCATCTCCGTGGACTCGGCCGTCGATATCGCCAAGGAAACCGCCGACATCATTCTGCTGAAAAAGGATCTGACGGTGCTCGAAGAAGGCGTCCTCGAGGGCCGCAGGACCTTTGGCAACATCGTCAAGTATATTAAAACGGCGGCCTCCGGCAACTTCGGCAATATGATCTCGGTGATCGCGGCTTCCGTGTTCCTGCCGTTCCTGCCCATGCTGCCGGTACAGATCCTGACGCAAAACCTGCTGTGCGACTTTTCCCAAATGGGCATCCCCTTTGACCGCGTAGACAGGGAATACCTGCAAAAGCCGCGAAAATGGGAGACAGGATCTATCAAGGCCTTCATGGCGTTCATGGGGCCGCTGAGCTCGGTGTTTGACCTTCTGTGCTTCGCCGTCATGCGGCGGATTGCAGGCGCGGGCGAAGCGGCGGCGCCGGCGTTCCAATGCGGGTGGTTTGTATTCGGCACGGTATCGCAGGTCCTGGTTATCCACATGATACGCACCGCGCGGCTGCCCTTTATCCGGAGCCGGGCCGCCGGGCCGCTGGTTGTTTCGACCGCCCTTGTCGCCGCCGTCACGCTGCTGACGGGTTTCTCGGCCATCGCGGCGGGTCTGGATATGGCCGCGCTGCCGCTCGGCTTCGCGCCGTGGCTCATACTGCTGCTCATAGGCTATTGCCTGTCGACACAGGTGCTCAAGCGCCTTTATATCCGTCGCTTCGGAGAATGGCTGTAAAAACCTGAATTCACAGCGCGAAGCGGTGTCTGAGCGGCCGGTTTTCCGCCGTTCCGCGTCAAATTTTCTTGGAATACCCGGTGTGTTCCAAGAAAATTTGCTTTTTCCGGCAAAAAAACGGCGCGCCTGTCCGGTATCTCTCGCCTGATAATCCGAAATGGGGTGATGTTTGCGACGCACGGAGTGCTTATC
Source organism: Oscillospiraceae bacterium (assembly GCA_031264545.1). Classification (GTDB taxonomy): domain Bacteria; phylum Bacillota; class Clostridia; order Oscillospirales; family Oscillospiraceae; genus UBA2658. Next base: position 9,239 of record JAISDV010000131.1, read on the forward strand.
ATTCAAGATAGTATCCGTTGGCGAATACAGATGAAAAGAGTGGGGAGCATGGAACCGGCATACAATGAATTTACGTTCGGCGAGAGTGTAAGAATCCTGAAAATGGCTTTCCCGCGATATTTCCGAAGCCACACGCTCAACGCGCAGTCCGGCGAAACGGCGGCGCTGCTGGCCCTGCTGGAAAAGGGCTGTATCAAATGCGGCAGTATCGGCTTCCGGCCGGAGAAAAACCCTTCGGCGCGCATACTGGCGGAGGCGGAGCGGCTGGCCGAGGTCCTGCATAAAAGCAGCTATATCCGCGCTTTCCGCAAGGTGCTGCATATATTTTCGGGCTATTGGATCGATTTGCTCAAAACAAAGAACGGCGCGCTGTATTACCCGGAGCTGAAGCTGTTCGTATGCGTCGGCTACCTGACGCCGAAAGCCCTTCTGTCCCTTTTTGCGGAGCCGGACTGCGAGCAGGTGGCCATTTTTACCGCCATGGCCAAATGGGGGCGCAGGAACCACTACCTGCTGTTCAGGCGCGGCGCGGCCTGGGAGGAATTCAGGCGGTTCCTGGCCGGCGTGGCGCCGTCCCTTGCGGCGGCGGCCGCGCCGCGCGATTCCAAAACAAAAATGTGAGCCGCAGCCGGCAGCCGCCGGTTTGCGGCTCTATTCGTCCGGCGGCGCCCCCTTGCGCAGATCGACCGTAATCGCGCCTCTGTTATAGAGCCGCTTCGTACTGAAATAGGCGACTGGCAGGATCGCGATGATGACAAAGCCCTGCAGGACGCTCATGATGACGCCGTTGCCGGCCTGTCCCAAAAGCGTATCGAGATGCAGAAAGGCGCTGATCTGCGAATCGAAGCCCGTTAACAGCGCGACTAAGACCGCGGGCAGGACCAGTCCTTTCAAGCGCCCGCGGGCGTATATGCCGCCGCCCAGATCATTTGTCAGCAGCATATTGACAAGCAGTGCGCCCATTACGGCGGGGAAAAGATTGTTCGATGCGATTTTAACGGAGGGCAGGGCAAGGACAGGCTGGAGCGGCAGGGTCAGCGCAATGCCGAGCGCCACGATGAGCATCGTGACCAGGGAGGCGATACTGACCGCAACGGAAGCGATCACATCCGCTTCCACCGTGCCGGCCTCCACCGCCATTATCCTGAATACGACGTTGACGACCGGGAGCTTCAGGTTGATCACCTCGCCCGTCATCAGCGTGAGGTATATGGCGCTTCCCAGTATCGGGGTATAGGAAAGCACCTCGAAAAGATTGGACGGCAGAAAAATGATCAGCAGGGGAATCGCCGCCTGAAGGATCTGGCCGACGCCCGGCAGCGCATCAAAATAGACGCCGAGGACGGTCGGCATCCCCAGCATGATCAGCAGGGCGCCGATCATGCCGCCGCGTCCCAGCCTGTGCATTGAAGCGATATAGCGCGCGTTGTCCGGCTTTGAAGCGTTTTCGGCGGCTTTTTCATTCTTCAGCATCGCGCGTATCCTCCTTATACAAGCAGGCGATCCCACAAAACGGACAGTACCATTGCGACAAAGGTGCTGATGGTAAAGGCGAACCCGCCCAGCCAGCCGGCACGCGGTTTTCCGGCCAGCCATTTCATGCCGGACATGAGCGCCGCGCCCGTCACAAGCGTCAGCAGGGCGGCGGAAAGCCGGAACAGCATGGGAACAGTGAAAACGAGCAGGACGGCCGCGATATAAGTGCTCACGCCAAGGGCGCCCCATCTCCAGTCCTTTTCCCGGATCCTGAACGTACCCTGGTGTACGCGTTTCGAGAGCAGGGGCGCCAGTACCATCCCCCCCATGATACCGATGGCCATGACATACATAACCAGAATAAAGTCGGTCCCGGAGGCGGTGCCGGGAGACGCGGCGGAGGCGCCGGACGTGCTCAGCGCCATATTGGCGGCCATGATCTCATAGGCGGTGTTACCGATGACGGACAGACGCCACCAGGAGAGCGGGATGCCCAGCATGGGCGCGAGAAGCAGGAAGCCGATCAACACGGTGACCGCGGGAACAAGCGTGCAGGAGACCGCAATCCTGACGACCCGCCGTAGCTGTTCTTTTGTGAAGCCCAGCTTGCGCGCGTGCCGCAGGGCGCGGCGCAGAACGGCGGCGGTAAAAGCCAGGACGAATAAAATGCCGGCCGCCACGACCACATAGGTCAGCCAATGCTCGGATACCGCATAATAAGACACGATCAAACCCTCCTTTTTCAGAGCTTGTATCCACAGCGGGGAATGCCGGTTACTCCACCAGCTTGAACCTGGCTGCGATCCATATGGTTTCCGCGGTATTCTGCGTTCCGAGCTTCGTGTAGACGGATTGGATCAGCGTCTTGACCGTACTCAGGGAAATGGTGCGGTTGCAGGCAATCTCCGTTCGGGACAGTCCGTGGCACAGATCCGTCAAAATTTCCTTCTCCCTGTTCGACAGGGTGTAGGCCTTGTCGTTGAGGCGGTGAAAGATCCGGTATTCGGAAATCATGTAGCTCAGGGTCTTCGCATAGGTGGAGGACTTTTTGTGCGTTGTTTCCAGCCACAGCCGCGGTATGCCGCAGCCCGGCGCCTTCATGGCGGCGGCCGTCAGGGTCCGCATGTCCTTTCCCAGCTCGATGAACGGCATGTCCAGCTCGTCGGGCGCGGAGATCTGGTAAGCCTCCTGTAAAATCCGGACGGCCTCCTTTTTGTCGCCGGTGTGATATGTGCAGACGGCCCGCAGCGTCAGCAGTTCCAGTTTACCCAGCAAGAAAGCCTCCATGCCGTATTCGGTGTCCTGACCCTCGAGGGCCGCCAGGGCGGCGGGATACCGCCTCTCGGCAAAGCAGCACTTTGCCCGGACCAAATCCTCCATACTCTGCAGCATGGGGCTCAGCTCGCTTCTGTCAAAATCACTTTTCAGCCAGTCCGCGATCCGGTCGGTCTGCCTGATCTGCGCGAAGAACCAGCCCACGGTGATGTCATACAGCGTATAGCCGTTCAGAAATTCTTCGTTGTCAAGCTGCGCCTTCATCTGCTGCAGGATGTCGCGGACCCTTTCCGGATTTCCCTTGTGGATATGGATCCTCAGCAAGAAAAACAAGGCCCGGTTCTCGGTCTGGAACTGCTCCGATTCTCTCGCCTTGCGCGTTGCCTGATAGGCCAGGCCCTCCGCTCTTTTTAAATTGGCCTTGAAATAGGCGACCTCACAGTCCGCAAGCTCCATCATCCCGTTCATCAGGCCGTTTTTATCCTCGATCGCGTAATTCGCATATCGGGAAAACCATTCGTTGCCCCACTCCAGCGCCCCTTTTTCCGCCGGATAGCCGGTTCTGGCTACGTAGGAGCTCACGAGCGCGCGCTCCCTGGGCCCCTTGACCATACGCCCGCTCCGCAGGAAATACGCGTGTCCTTTTTCGAACAGGTCGGTATAATCGCGGATGTTGGTATGCAGGGCCGTAAAAAGTCCGATATAGCCTAAATTCCAATAGCATTCCGACAGCAGCCAATCATTTTTCGGCGTGCCCGGCAGCGCTTCGTACTGCTCTATAATATCATACGCCTGCAAACGGGCGTCGTCAAACCGCGTGAGAGTCTGGAGCAGCTTATTTTTAACGATGTACAGCTCCACATGCTCCCGGAAGGCCTGCTCCGGGATCCTGTTCAGGACGTCGAGCAAAAAATCGGCGACCCGGCCCGGCGTCATCCGAACAAGCGTATAGGCGACCTCGGCAATGCCGCCGTAATTCCCGACCTTTTCATAATAAACGACGGCGTCCAGCTGATAACCGTTCCGGGCGCACCACCCGGCGGCCTTGGTGTAGATCTCCCGCTTTTCCGCATCGGAGAGCAGCTCCTGCTTTTGCTGCAGGTATGCGAAAAACAGATGATGGATCCGGTATTCGTTTGCGTAGGAATCATATCGGATCAGCGAGCTGATCGTCTGCATTTCGCCGATCAGGGCAGGGTCACGGGACAGCTCGGCCAAAAGCTCCGGCGACCAGTGGTCGATCAGCGACAGTCCGACCAGGAATTTTTGCAGGCGCTCGGAGGAATTCAGGAACACTTCAGCCTCGATCAGCTTGAAAATATTCGTTTTCATCGCTTCGAGCGCGCGGCTCTCCTCCAGCGTTCCGTTTTTGAGGGAAAGGCCCAGCAGGCAAATCGCGAAAACCCAGCCGTCGGTCTCGTCGTACATATCCGTTGCGGCCTGGGGCTCCAGCGTGATGCCCAGCAGCTTGAAATACCGGAACATCTCCTCTTTTTTAAAGCGCAGATCCGTTTCGTTGATTTGGAATACCAGCCCCTTGGCGAGCTGGCTGATAATATTGATCCGCGGCTCCATTCTGGAAAGGAGCACTACGGAGACGTTGGGAAGGCACAGCGCGGACAGCCTTTCGACAAAGCGCAGAACAAGCCGGTTCTGGATCAGGTGAAAATCATCGAAGACAAAGATGTGCTTGCGGTTTGGGGAGAGCTCGCCCCGCAGGACAGCCAGGAACTGCTCGAACTGCCGCTCCGATTCGGGAAAACCGATGGGCACCAATTTTGACGCGAACGCTTTATTGCGCACCGAAATCGCTTTGATGAATTTATCCCAAAAGCTTTCTCCCATATTGTCGAGAAAAGAGAGCTGCAGCCAGATATCGGCCGCGCCGTACCCCTGCAAAAACGCGCTGACCGCCTGCGTTTTCCCATAGCCCGCGCCTGCCACCACGGTGACCAAGGGGCTTTGCACAGCCTCGTCCAGCAGCCTGCATATGTCCGTCCTCAGCAGGCTCGGATGGTGACGCGGTGCGGCTGTTCCGTTATTCCTGAAAACGAAATCTTCCACATCTGAACCCTCCATGCTGAAAAATACGACACGGAACACCGGCAAACCAATATTATTATACGAGTCATATCGACATTATAGAGTAATTTGTTCCGAATTATATAAAAATTGTAACGAATTATCGTGAATTACCCGATTATATGTCAACTGTCTGCAAAAACAAGAAAAAAACCGGACATTTCCCAAAGTGAGAAAAAATATCCTAAACAATTATAATTATTTAGAACAAATAATATATAACTTGGAACATCACTTGTTTCTACATATGCCGATTCAACTAGAATATACATGGCTTTGCCGATATTTCCCGCTTAACGCGAAGGCCCGCGCCGCGTCCCGGGCGGCTCCGGCGCTGCGCGCACGGCAGGGACAGCTCATAGCCGTAAACAGATATAAACAGATATAAAAAACGCGCGGGAGGGATAGGTATGATATTTAAAAAAGTGCTGCGTGGATACAGCCCGGAGCAGGTGGATGACTATATCGGCATGCTTCGGGACGGATACACGGCTATGGAACGGGAATTCAAGGAGCTGGAGGCGGAAAACGGACGGCTTGAGGAGACGCTGCGCGCGCAGCCTGATTCTGCGGCGATATCCCGCGCGCTGGTCAGCGCGGAGCTCGCGGCGGACCAGATCACACTGCACGCGCGGGTGCAGGCGGACGAAATCATCTTTCAGGCGAAGGACGAGGCAGCGCGCATTCTGGAGGAGGCCAGGCTGGAAGCCGCGCAGATCAGCGCGGGAAAAGCGCGCATCGAGCGCCAGCTGCGGGATCTGCTGGCGGTGCTGGACAGGCCCATCCGCTGCGGTGAGAGGCCGGGAGCATGAAAACGCTGGAACAGCTCGAAAGCGAATTCCAGACGAGGAATAGGCTGCGCGCGCCCGGGGCCGTCGCCGGGCCGCCGCCGGAAGGCGGTGTCGCCGGGCTTTCGGTCCCGCCCCGCCCGGCTCCGGGGAGAAAGCGCCGGCCCGTGTCTGTGGCCGCCGACATCCTGTTTTACG
>JAISDV010000137.1 GCA_031264545.1 Oscillospiraceae bacterium
AACTATTTTTTATAATTTGCCACAAGCAAACTATAAAAAATTGCCATGCGGCGCGGGATGCGCCGCGGCATTAAATTCAAGCGCGTGCGCACACAGTGCGCACATGCGCGTAAAAAATAGTTTCTGTGAAACTATTAAAACTCTGAATTCACAGCCGGAGAGGACGAGAGACGAGATGAGTACAGAAGAAAAAATTGCAAGGGCGCTGCTTGAAATCGGCGCGGTCGTCATCAGGCCGGACGAGCCGTTTATCTGGGCAAGCGGTATCAAAAGTCCGATTTACTGCGACAACCGCCTGACGCTCACGGCGCCTGCCATACGCGCGGAAATCGAAAGCGGACTGGCGGGACTGCTGAGCGCGCATTATCCGGGCTGCGAGCTGCTGATGGGAACCAGCACGGCGGGCATCGCGCACGCCGCGATCGTCGGGCATCTGACCGGCCTGCCGATGGGTTATGTCCGCGGCGGGGCCAAGACGCACGGCCGGAAAAACCAGATCGAGGGCAGGCTTGAAAAAGGACAGCGGACCGTCGTCGTCGAGGACCTCATTTCCACGGGCGGCAGCGTCATCGAGGTCGTGAACGTCCTGCGCGAGGCAGGGGCGGAGGTGCTTGGCGTCGTCAGCATCTTCACCTACGGTATGGAGAAAGGCTTAAGGCGCTTGGCGGAAGCGAAGGTCACAAACCACAGCCTGACGAATCTCGATGTGCTGGTAAGCGCCGCGTCGCGGGACGGGCTTATCCCGGAAACGGATATCGCGCGGATATGCCGTTTCCGCGACGATCCCTCGGACGAGAGCTGGATAGACAGGTTATGAGGCGAAAATCCGTCCCCGAGCGGACGGCAGACCGGACCGTACGCGCCGAAGGGACCGGCGCGGCGGAAAATTTTATTCGGCCGGGGAGGTCATAAGCATGAAGGACCTTATCAGTATTACGGATCTGACGACAGAAGCGCTGCAGGGGCTGATCGACAAGGCGCAGGACCTTATCGCAGACCCCGGCAAATACTGTGAAAAATGCAAAGGAAAAAAGCTGGCGACCCTGTTTTTCGAACCGTCAACGCGCACGCGGCTCAGCTTCGAGGCGGCGATGCTGGAGCTTGGCGGAAGCGTGCTCGGCTTTTCGGAGGCCGGCAGCTCGAGCGCGTCAAAGGGCGAAAGCGTGGCGGATACGGCGCAGACGATCAGCTGCTACGCCGATATTATCGCCATGCGCCACCCGAAGGAGGGCGCGCCGCTGGTCGCGGCTCAGGCGGCGTGCGTCCCGGTCATCAACGCCGGGGACGGCGGGCATAACCACCCGACCCAAACCCTGACCGACCTCCTGACGATCTACCGTGAAAAGGGACGGCTGACCAAGCTCAAAATCGGCTTCTGCGGCGACCTGAAATTCGGCAGGACCGTGCATTCGCTGATTACGGCGATGGCCCGCTATCAGGGCAACAGCTTCGTGCTCATCTCGCCGGAGGAGCTGCGCGTGCCGGGTTATATCCGGAAGGACACGCTTGACCGGAATGGCCTGAGCTACAAGGAAACGGACAACTGGAACGACATGCCGGACCTGGATATCCTCTATATGACGCGGGTCCAGCGCGAGCGCTTTTTCAACGAGGCGGATTATCTGCGCCTGCGCGACGCGTTCATTCTGACGACGGACAGGCTCGCGGACGCCAAGGGCGAGCTCTGCATCCTGCATCCGCTGCCAAGGGTCAACGAGATCGAACGGGCCGTCGACAGGGACGAACGCGCCGCCTATTTCAGGCAGGTGCTCAACGGAAAATACATCCGAATGGCGCTGATTCTGAAGCTCTTGGGGATCGACTGACAGGGAGGTACACATGACGATAGATTCAATCAGAAACGGCATAGTCCTCGACCATATCGAGGCCGGGAAAAGTATGGAGATTTACAGGGTGCTCGAGCTTTCAAAGCTCGACTGCTCCGTCGCCATCATTAAAAACGCCGTCAGCAAAAAAGCGGGACATAAGGATATCATCAAAATCGACGCTCTTATCGACATCAATCTCGACGTGCTCGGCTATATCGATCCCGGCATCACCGTCAACGTCGTCAAGGACGGGCACATCTCGGAAAAGCGCAAGCTCTCCCTGCCTGAGACCGTGACGGGCGTCATCAAATGCAGAAACCCGCGCTGCATCACCTCTGCCGAGCAGGAGCTGTCCCATGTTTTCCGTCTCTCCGACAGGGCGCGCGGCGTCTACCGCTGCATTTACTGCGAATCGAAGGCGGGCACAGAGGCGTAGGCTAGGCTTCCGCCGCCGTTTCCGTTACGGCGCAGCCCTCGTCCAAAATACGGAGACCGCTTGCGTTTTGCGTGCCGTTGAACAGCAGGAGCTTGCGCTCGCCGGGCGAAAGGGCGAGCGCAAGCTCCCGTCCACTCAGGTTTACATAAATCTTGGCCTTCCCGCCGCTGCCGCCCCGCGTAAAGGCAAAAACGCCGTCTTCCGCCGTCAGCGTCCGATATTCGCCGCCGGCAAAGACAGCTGTGCTTCTGCGCATGGCGAGCAGCGCCTTGTACCACTCGGTCAGCGCCCCGTCCGCGCTTCCCCAAGGATAACAGCGGCGGTTGAAGGGATCCTCGAAGCCCTCCAATCCGGCTTCGTCGCCGTAGTAGATGCTCGGCACGCCGGGCAGGGTGAACTGTAAAAGGCTGGCCAGCCGGAGCAGCCGCTTCGCGCGCGTGCGCGCGTCCGGAGACAGGCGGGCGTTCGCCCGCTCCTTCCGCGTACCGTAATCCGTGCCGGAAAGCTCGGTCAGTATCCGTTTGGTATCATGCGTGCCGAGAATGTTCATCAGACAGCCGAGCGCGGGCGGCGGATAATTCTCGCAGAGGCTCTCGACCGTTTCCCTCAGGCCTGACGCCTCCCGGGTTTTGATAAAGGCAATGATCGCGTCCCTCAGCGGATAGTTCATCACGCCGTCCAGCTCTTTGCCTAGGAAGTAATGCCGCCTGCTGCCGTAGGCGGTCTTGTTTGAGGCGTCCTCCCAGACCTCGCCGATGATGAGCGCCTCCGGGTCACAACCCTTCACCGTCCGGCGCAACGCTTCCAGAAAGTCCTCCGAAAGCTCGTCGGCAACGTCGAGCCGCCAGCCGGACGCGCCGAACGACAGCCATTTTTCGAGAATTCCGCCGTCGCCGCAGATGAAGGTGTGAAAGTCCAAGCAGTCCTTTTTGACCTGCGGAAGCGTAGTAATTCCCCACCAGGCATCGTATTTATCCGGCCATTCCGTAAAATCGTACCACTTGTAATAGGGCGAGCCTTTGTCGCGATAGGCGCCGCCGGGGCCGTAGCCGCCCTCCCGGTTAAAGTAGCGCGAGTCGGAGCCGGTGTGGTTGAAAACCCCGTCGCAGAGCACTCTGATGCCAAGCCGCCCCGCTTCGGCGCAGAGCCTCGAAAAGGTCGCCTCGTCGCCGAAGGCCGGGTCGATCTTTGCATAGTCGCCGGTGTCGTATTTGTGGTTTGAGGCCGCCTCAAAAATCGGGCTGAGGTAGATACAACTGATGCCCAGCTCATGCAGATAAGGCAGCTTTTCGATCACGCCGTCAAGATCGCCGCCAAAAAAATCACTGTTCCGGATCTCGCCCCCGGCGTCCGGCAGGTAAACGGGCAGCCCGCCCCAGTCACGCCGCGCGACAGCGCTGTTTTTGACAGGGTGCGCGCCGCCTTTTTTAAAGCGATCGACGAAAATATGGTAAAAAGCGCCTCGCTTTATCCACTCGGGTGTGGTATAATCGGGCGCATAGACGGTGAGCTGCCAGGCGCGCGGTTCGCCGCCGGCAAAACCCGCGCCGGACGGCGTTTTTCCGATCGCGCGGTCGGCTCCGTCAATTACGGCCCTGAAAAAATACCAGTACAGCCCCGTTTTGTCAAACACGGCGGCGCCCTCATAACGGGTGTAACCGCCTTCCGTCCAGACCGGGCTGAGCGCTGTTTCGGCAGCGCTGCCGTCCGTATCGTCGATAACAACCAGCCTGAGCCCCGTTATACCGAGCGTCTCCGCAGCCCTCAGGCCGAGGCGAAGCTGCGTTCCGGCCGTAATCGCACCGAGAGGCAGCCTGTCGAGCGCGCTGCGTGAATCGAACAAAATGTCTTCCATCGTACCTCCGGAGCTTCGGTTTTTTATAATCGGATTATACACGAAACGGTGCGCCCAAGCAAGCGCGCCCGTCAGCTTCAAAATCGCCTTTCAAAGGGGTGCAGTATGACAAAAGAGGAAGTATTGCGGCTGTGCGATCATACCCTGCTCAGGACGGACGCGGGCTTTGACGAGATCGCGGAAAATTGCAGACTGGCGCTCCGTTTCGGCTGCGCTTCTATCTGCCTTCCGCCGGCCTATGTCTATGAGGCGAAAAAGCTTCTGGGAGACAGGCTGAAGGTCTGCACCGTGGTCGGCTTTCCCAACGGTTACAACGACACCGCGACGAAGGTGTTTGAGGCGCGCCGCCTGATCGAGGAGGGCGCGGACGAGATCGACGCGGTCATCAATATCTCCTGGGCTGTCTCCGGCCTGTACGACACGGTCGCGGACGAGCTTGCCGAGCTCCGCAAAGCGACCGGGGGCAGCGTGCTCAAGGTGATCGTGGAAAGCTGCCGGCTGCCGGAGGCCGTGCTGCGCGCGGTCTGCCATGTCGTTTCACGCGCCGGCGCGGATTTCATCAAAAGCTCCACGGGCTTCGCCGAGCGGGGCGCTACCGTGCGCGATATTGCGATCATGCGGGCGGAATGCGCGGCGGAAACGAAAATTAAGGCCGCAGGCGGTATTTCAAGCTTCGCGGACGCGGAAAGGCTCATCGCCGCGGGCGCCGACAGGCTCGGAACAAGCCGGCTCGTCAAGCTCATGTGCGCCGGCGAAGGGAAATTAAAGTGAAATGACGGAAACCCACAAGACCATTGACGAATACATCGACGCCCAAAGCGAAGATACGCGGGGCGTTCTGCGAAAACTCCGGCAGACTATCCGGGAAGCCGCGCCGGAAGCGACGGAGCGGATATGTATGCGCATACCCACCTTCGATCTGAACGGCAGATGGCTGATTCACTTCGGTGCGTTCAAGAAGCACATCGGCTTTTTCCCGCAGCCGGACGGCGTTGCGGCATTTACGGACAAGCTTGCAGGCTATAAAATGTCAAAAGGCGCGATACAATTTCCGCTGAACAAGCCGGTACCGTATGATTTGATCGCGGAGATTACGCGGTTTCGCGTTGCGGCGATAAAAAAGGATATGATGGGGAATTGACGCTATGGCGAGAAAACTGCGCAAAACCTTCGGCGATGTGAACGCGCCCTCTGCCGTCGCCCTGCTGCGGCTGATTGAGACACAGAGCAAAACGACGGTGGCGAACTGGACGCTTGATTACGCCGAGCAGAAAATCCTGCCGCTGTTTGAGAAGCATCGCCCGGACGACGGGCGCCCCGCTCACGCGATAAGCGCCGCCCGCGAGTGGCTTGACGGCAAGGTCAAACTGCCGTATGTCAAAAACATCATTCTGAACGAGTGCCACGCCGCCGCCCGTGAGATGGATGGCAATCCCGTCGCGCAAGCCGCCGCGAGGGCCATCGGGCAGGCGGCGGGAAGCATACACGCCGCGCCGCACGCGCTCGGCTTGTATTTTTACGCGGCGGCGGCAGTGGCCTACAACCGTTTGGGGGTTGACGCGCGCATAGCGGAGTATGAATCCATTGCCGAGGAAGTCTGCGCTGACTATACTGCCGCACTCAGGGCTGTCGCGGTCGAGAACGCGCCGGATCCGGCGCGATGCAAGCAGCATTGCTGAGACGACACAGTGCACTTCGCGCAATACCTTGTTATGGATACAACCGAGATTCGACGGGAATTGGGATACGAGGAACAGTGGAGAAGGTTTTGAGAAATTGAGGCTATGAAGTGACCGTCCGCACGATTATCCGTAAACACGCCAATATATACCTCATCGGCGGCGGCCGACACATCCTCTTTGACTGCGGTCGGCAGGATTCGTTTCCGGCAATCAAAGCGGCGCTGCGGGAATACGGCATAGGTTTTGAGCAAATTCTACGAGATCGAGGTGTCGCCATGATACTCCCGAGAATACGCGACCCTCGCTTTATTACGCTGCGCCGCGGCGGTATGCTGACCGACGGGAAACACCGGCTGCTCGCGCTTTGGGCGGCGGAGTGTGCTGAACACGTCCTGCATATCTTTGAGGCTGTTTGCCCAAATGACGACCGGCCGCGCCGCGCTGTCGAAGCTGCCCGCGCCTGGGTGCGCGGTGAAATCAAGATGACGGAAGCGCGTGACCTCGCGGGCGCGGCGCAGGGCGCGGCACGGGAAGTCACGGGCGAATCGGAAGCGGCAAGGCTTGCGGCATTGTCGGCAGGGCAGGCGGCGGTTGTTGCGCATGTCGCGGCGCACGAGCTCGGCGCGGCGGCATACGCGATCCGCGCCGTTACGGCATCCGTCCCGAAACCGGCGCGGGCAGCGGCAAGGCTTGCGGAACGCGACTGGCAGCGGAGCAGGCTGCCTGAGCCGATACGGGGGCTTGTGCTTGACGACCAGCAGCTTCGGAATGATATCTGTTGGTTTGTGTTCGGGGAAGGCAATAACCTATGATATTATCCTGCTGATAGTTTTGGTTCAGCGTGGGCAGGAAAAAATGCTCCCGAAAAGTAAGGCAGCCGTCGCCGCATACATTGCTATCGGACTGTACCGGCTTTGCTGGATACTCTACTGCTGTGCAATTCAGCCGCTCCTTGTGATTTGCGCAATGGTTGTTTTGCCGCCAATTGCGTTTTTCTGCGCGGGACTTGCCGAAAAGGTCTATCCGATCTCGGCGGTAAGTGCGGTGTTTATTGTGTTCCATTTATGACGGCGCTTGAGAACTTCCCGATTGGAGGGTGAACGTTTGAAAACTGACCTTACAAACATTCCCGGCATCGGGAATAATATGGCGAAACATTTAATTCGGGCGGGCTTTTCGACGGTAGAGTCCCTGCGCGGCAAAAGCCCCGAAGACGTCTACACCGCCGACTGTATCGCCCAAGAAATGCCCGTAGACAGATGTGCTTTGTACTGCTACCGTCTGGCGGTATATTACGCCGACCACGACGGATTGCTGCCGGAGGATAAGCAAAACTGGTGGGACTGGAAGGGTTGAGAATATGACCGCGAAAATGATCGGCAACATCGCCATTGTAAACAGCAGCGCATCGCGGATATGGTGAAGCGGTGGGGACGGCACGGATGATGCCGATAAGAGCCTATTGACAAGCGCGCAGTTTTGGCATATAATATTTCATACTAAGCATATAGATATTATATGCTTAGTATGTGGATAAAAACCCAACTGTTATTCATTTTTGGAGGTATCTGTCAATGAAAAGATTGGTTTCCATACTGCTTGTCGTCACGTTTCTGTTTGCGCTGGCCGCCTGCGGCGCCTCAGGCGGCGCTTCTCCGACGCCTACGGCCGCTTCCGGCGCGTCCGCCGCGCCCTCCGCCACGCCCGCCGCGGTCACCTACGTTGTCGGAACCAGCGGTTCTTTCGCGCCATTTTGCTTTACTGACACTGATGGGACGCTCACCGGCTACGACGTCGAGGTTCTCCGCGCCGTGGACGAAAGGCTCGAAGACGTCAGCTTTACGTTCAAAACCTTTGATTTTGACGGCTTGTTTCTCGGCCTGGACGGTGGAAGCATCGACTTCATCACGCATCAGCTCGGCAAAAATGCCGAACGGGAAAGCAAATACCTCTATGCAAACGAGCCTCTGGGCTTCACCTCGATGAGTATTGCCACTCGCGCGGAGGACACCGATATCAATAATGTCAAGGATCTCGAGGGCAGGTCTATCCTGATCACCGCCACCGGCGTGCCAAACACCTGGCTTACCAAATATAATGAGGAAACGGCTGAAACGCCGGTGGTGCTGGAATACTATGAGGGGGATTGGGTGCAGGGCATGCAGCTGGTCGTCTCCGGCAGCAGTGACGCCACGGCCGCCCCCGCCGTGAACATCGACACGGCCATCAAGGATATGGGACTTGCCGTGCGCCGCGCGCCCGATCCGCTTTATACCGTCGACGTGTTTTTCATTTACGCCAAGACGCATACCGCGCTCCGGGACCGGATCGACGCCGTTCTCAAAGAGCTGAAGGCCGACGGCACGCTGTCCGCCATTTCCCGGCAGTTCCTCGGCGACGACTACACCAGCCTGACATAGAACTTGCATTGTCCTGAGAAAAGGGGTATAATGTGCAGGTGACCGCCATGTGCATATGCGCCCTTTTTCTCCTGCCCATACGGCGCCGGAAAGACAGGCATATATACCACATCCGTAAAGCGGGTGTGGTATAGTGATATATACGATCAGATATCAGGTATCCCGGAGCGCGCCGCGGCCCAGGCGCTGAGAGAGGAGTTCTGTCATGCCCTTCGACGCTTCCTATATACCCGGCTATTTCGTCAAGCTGCTTGGCTATCTCCCGCAAACGCTCTGGGCGGTGGCCGCGTCGCTCGTGTTGGGCGCGGCGCTGAGCGTGCCGCTCGCTTACGCGCGTTTTTACCGGGTGCCTGTGCTGAAGCCGGCCTGTGACCTGTTCGTCTCCTTCATCAAGGGCACGCCGCCTCTGATCCATCTGCTGGTGGTATACTACGCGATGAACAAGCTGCTGGGCAAGCTCGGGGTACGGGACAGCGAGCTGATCTGCGCGATTCTGGCACTCGGCATCAATGCAGGCGGCTTCATGTCCGAGGCCCTGCTCTCCGCGCTGCACAGCGTGCCCGCCGGTCAGCTCGAGGCGGGGTATTCGATCGGCATGACGCGGGGCCGGCTGATGCGGCGA